>NZ_FR892465.1:0-1406 GCF_000436015.1 Prevotella sp. CAG:592
ATTAGACTGTATAATCCAATGTCCTACATGATCTTGGTATATATGTGATATCAATTCTGCCATATTTTATTCCTCCATGCTTTTAATCCTTGCATCCATTCTCTTCTCCCTTCCCACCGTTTCTGGGAATGTGTATACGCCCCAGCCTTCTTCCATCTTATTCTTCTTGATGTTCTCGTCGTACCACCAGTCGTAGTGTTCTCGCGAAATCATTCGGAGATCCCAGGCTTCGTGCACTTGGGCGGCAATGGAAACGCCATACAGTTCCTTCAGGTCTGTCATCTCCCCGAGCGTCAGCTCGTCGCGATGCTCGCCGCCCATCTCTTCTATGAATGCGGACTTGGGGAAAAGGAAGAAGCTGGCGAACTTGTTGCAGCGCTTTTCCACAGACAGGTCTGGAGAGGGCGGGAAGGAGAGCAGCAGGTGGGCGAGCTCGTGTGCGGCGGTGAAGCGAAGGCGCTCTACGGTAGTCTTGTCTTCACGAAGATCGAGGACAATCAGCGGCAGACGACGGTCTGCCCATGTGCTGAGGCCGTAGACACCGGCAGGAAGTTCGTCCTCCATGATTCTGATTCCCTTGCGCTCCAGCAGGCGGAGCACACTGGCGATGGGGCCGTCGCCGCAATGCCAGAGCCGGCGCAGGAGGTCGGCAGCCTGTATGGCATCCTCAAGTGAGGAAACCTGAAAGTCTTCAATCGGATTCCGGAACTCTCCGGAGATGCCGACAGTGCGTTCTTTGGCGAGCAGCCGTTCTGTCCAGTAAGCCAGTCTCGCCTCTATCGCCGTGAGAACATCCTCTTGCAGCTTGCCTCCCGATGTGGTGCGGAGCATGGGCATGTCGATGAGTATGTTGGTGCCGAGAAAATAATCCTCGCTGATGTCAAGGGCTTTGGCAAGCGCCGAAATCACGTTGGCATGTGGGCGCATGATGCCTCGCTCATATCTTGAAAGGCTTTGCTTGGTTACGACAAAGTCGGCAAGTTCGATGAGCTTATCCATGCTTAGTCCTCGCATGAGTCTTGCTTCCCGTAGTCTGATAGCTAGTGTATTGTCAGGCATAGTATCTTGGTTTTGTTTACAAAGTTAGTAGAAATAGCCGAAGTTGTAAACAAATCCACGGAAAAATAACTTTTTTTACATTTTCAATTAACAGGGTGTATCTCTGTCAATACTGATAAATCATAAAAAATAATGGTGGTGGGGGAGGAGATGGATGAAAAAAATGATTTTTTCATACCTTTGCAAATCGTTTTCAGACTCGATGGTACGATTGACATAAATGGCACATTCGGGTGAATCAGTGTTATTAAGGAAATATAAAAAACTGCAACAGGTTATGCGGAGATTGTCTGCAACAGGTTATGCGGAGATTTTCCACAAGAAGTTATGCGGAGATTGTCTGCAAC
>NZ_FR892466.1:0-1530 GCF_000436015.1 Prevotella sp. CAG:592
CACGAAATGTGTGAGTAACGGTGTTTGTTCCCTCACGAAATGTGTATGGAATGATGCTTGAATAGTTGCTAAGTACTTGAGACTTAGTATGTTCAGTATGTTTATTGTGGATTAAAAGTATAAGGTATGGAAAGGACGGCAATCAAAGCACTCCAGGAATGGAAGGCAAAGGCATATCGTAAACCTCTTATAGTGGAGGGGGCGCGACAGGTGGGAAAGACCTGGCTCGTGAAGGAGTTTGCACGCCGAAACTACAGGCAGCTGGCTTATGTCAACTTTGAGGAGATGAAGATATTGCGCAATCTCTTTGAACAGGATTTCGATATTCCGAGGATTCTCACGGCTATAGGTGCCGTGACGGGTGTGACGTGCAGTGAGGGCGACACGCTGATTTTCCTCGATGAGATACAGGCTGCTCCGCATGCCGTCACTTCGCTGAAATATTTTGCAGAGAATGCTCCCGGATATCATGTTATCGCTGCCGGATCGCTGCTCGGGATAGAGCCGCATCGCGGAGAGTCGTTCCCCGTGGGAAAAGTGGATTTCCTCACTCTTCATCCGATGAGCTTCGTGGAGTTCGTGATGGCGATGGGAGAGGAGAACCTGTCGGAAGTGCTGATGGCCGGCGACTGGAATATGATGGCGATGCTCTCGCCCAAGTTTCAGGAGCTGCTCAGGTATTATTACTTTGTAGGCGGAATGCCCGAGGCGGTGTTGAGCTTCAGTCGCAACCGGGACTGGAAGGAGGTGAGGGCGCTGCAAACGGCGATACTCAGCAGTTATCAGAGGGATATGTCGAAGCATGCCCCTTCAGAAATTGTGCCGCGCATCGTGGACTTGTGGAAATCGCTTCCGGCACAGTTGAGCAAGGAGAACAGGAAGTTTGTGTATGGAGTAGTGAGAGAGGGGGCAAGGGCGCGTGAATATGAGATAGCCCTGCAGTGGCTTCAGGATGCCGGACTGATATACAAGGTGTGTAACGTGAAGGCTCCCCGGTTGCCGCTTGTGAGTTATGAAGACAGGGCGGCGTTCAAGATTTTCGTGCTCGATGTGGGGCTGCTTGGCGCCATGTCCAGTCTGAAGCCCACTACTATAGTGGCTGGTAACAGTATCTTCACCGAATTCAAGGGAGCGCTGACCGAACAGTATGTGTTCCAGCAGCTCATCCTCAGATATGAACCATATTATTATTCAAAGGCAGCCAGCACACAGGAGATAGACTTTCTGCTTCAGGATGACGAAGATGCCATCGTGCCGCTGGAGGTAAAGGCAGAAACGAACGTCAGGGCAAAAAGCCTGCGCCAGTTCGTTGCCGACAATCAGTCGCCCAAGGCATTCCGCATCTCGATGAACGACTACAAGGAGGAGGAATGGGTCACCAATGTTCCTCTGTATGCCGTGGACGGATTCGTGTTTTAGTGACGGATTTGTCATGATATATATATGAACCGCCTTCCGACATCAGCCCCCACCTGGCCTCCAAACCCATCCTACCCTTCCCAAAGGGAAGGAATAAGTTACTCTGCTTTG
>NZ_FR892467.1:0-923 GCF_000436015.1 Prevotella sp. CAG:592
TGAGAACGACTACAATCTCAACATTCCTCGTTACGTTGATACTTTCGAGGAAGAAGAACCTATCGACATTCATGCTGTCATGAAGGAAATCAAGGAGCTGGAAGTCAAACGAGCCGACCTTGACAAGGAGATTGAAGGCTATCTGAAAGAGTTGGGATTGGTGGAATGAATTTTTTGTACCAGGTTGGGACAATTTTAGAAGAACGTTTTATATGGCTGAGAAAGATAATATACCAGAAATGCGTCCTACGTTTGATGCTATCCGCAGGACTGACGAAAACAACAAGGAATATTGGAGTTCGCGCGACCTTTGTAATGCTATGGGATATTCTACTAACTGGAAATTCCAAAATGTCATAAATAAGGCAATTGCCGTAGCCAATCAAAAAGGCATGAAGATTGATGACCATTTCAACCAAACGGTTGATATGGTCAAGCTCGGTAGTGGTGCATATAGAAAGGTGAACATATTCCGTTTGTCTCGTATGGCGTGCATGATTATAGCTGAAAATGCAGACGGAAAGAAGCCTCTGGTGCAACAAGCAAGAGAATATTTTTCGCAGTCCGTTTCTACCACAGAACTTATCCAAAACTCACTGGAATCCAACATATTGCTGTATAAAACAGCACAAGGTGAAACCCGCATTGAAGTGATATTCAACAACGAGACATTTTGGATGTCGCAAAAACGCATGGCAGATTTGTTTGGCGTAGACCGAGCAACGATTGCTTATCACCTTTCTCAAATTTATGAAAGTGGAGAACTTACAAAAGAGGCAACTTGTAGAAAAAATCAACAAGTTCAACTTGAGGGTGAGCGTGATGTGGAACGTACTCCTTTGTTCTACAACCTTGATGCCATTATTGCCGTAGGTTACCGTGTGAACAGCTATCAAGCAACTCAATTTCGTATATGGGCAACT
>NZ_FR892468.1:0-785 GCF_000436015.1 Prevotella sp. CAG:592
ATGCCTGATAATCGTAGCGGTCGAGCGTGTCGAGGGCATATACATAATCTGTAATTACACTGAACAGTCCGGAGTATTCTCCTTCAGATACTTTGTCTTGCAGAGTGAGAGCTCGCGACATCAACCGGACCACATCCTTCAATTCGTCATAGTGGTCGAGGCGTCGTTGGTCTATGGCATAGCCTCTGATGAGGTACTGCTTCAATATGCTGTTAGCCCATCTTCTGAAAGCAATACCATTCCGGCTTTTCACTCTATAGCCCACAGAAATAATCATATCAAGATTATAGTAATCTATTTTCTGCATTTGGATATAACCCTCTTTTCTGCCATATTTCTTGGGTGTCGCAAATTTTGCGACTACCGGCTCTCCTTCTAGTTCCTCCCTCAATGCATTATTGATATGCTTTGCTATTGTCTTATAGTCTCTGCCATAAAGTTGAGCGATTTGCTCTCTATTAAGCCACACAGTTTCCTTTTCCAACTTTACTTCAAGTTGGGTGTTGCCATCATCAGTCGTATATATAACGATAGACGAGCCATTATTTGCAACAATTTTATTCTCTGTCATATTCATCCTTGCTCCTTATATTGATTCCACATTTCGAGCCATGTACATATCACGTCATTACATACATAACTTCTTAACCGCAAAGTTATTGCTTTTGTGTTTCTTTTTAGTTCACTCCTGCCTCTTCTCTTGCAAAAGAAACTTTTGGGGGGGACGAATTCCAAATGTAACCTGTTGGCGGAATTTATTTAGTGCATACTTAATTCTGCCAATG
>NZ_FR892469.1:0-5112 GCF_000436015.1 Prevotella sp. CAG:592
TGCCTTTTATGAATAACATTTACCTCCTACCCGATTGGTTTCTGCGTAAACAATGCGTAAACAAACCATATCTTAATCGTGTCAATTAGTAAGATTCGTGCTCCCAATAGCCTACATCAACCACTTCCAAACCGGCACTACGGGTATTCCCTCTTCCGTGCCCTCCTCATCATACGTAATCAGCAGGCAATTCCAATCCTCGTGCGCCTTGGCATATTTCGCCAATGGTGGCACCTCCCTGTTGTATGTGGTCTCATCCTTGATGCTATAGGACACCTGTATGGCCAACTTCTCTTCAGACACTATGAAGTCTATTTCCTTCTCAGCGTTTAGGAAAAACACATTCTCCTTGCCAAATCGTCTGCACAACTCCACCGCTACCATGTTCTCCAGTAATGATGTCTCTGAGTTCATCAGAAACAGGTTCAGCAAGCCGTTATCGATAAAGTAATACTTCTTCTGAGTCTCTTTCTCCGTCAGCTTTCCAACCTCATTCTCCATGGGCAATATAAGCCAACTGTCAGCGGCATACCCCGCATAGTCAATCGCAGTAGGCACACTAATGGGCGACCCCGTTGACACAATCACATTCTTCAGCCTGTTATACGACAGAGGTTGCTTCACGCTCTCTGCCATCTTCTTAATCAAGATGTTCAGCACCCTGTCGTTCTTAATGTTGTTTCGCGCACAGATGTCACCAAGGTAGATTTTCTGGTACAAACTCGAAAGCATGGCCCGCTTGTTCTTGAACGACAGGATTTCTGGCAGACCGCCGTAATAGAAGTATTCATTCAAATGCCGCTTCACCTCACTTCTTTGGATAGTGTCATACTCCCAATGCTCCTTCAGTTCTACCTGCTGTGCTGCCAGATACTCTTTGAATGAATATGGGTATGCATCATAGATAAAGAACCGTCCGCCCAGCGTAGTTGCCACCTCTTTGCTCAGCATCTTCGCATTGCTGCCCGTCACATACACCCTGTATTTCGCATCAGCCAATCTCCGCACGAACTTATCCCAGTGAGGAATGTTCTGCACCTCGTCCAGAAACACCACCGGCTTCTTACCATACAGTTCCAGGTGGGCTTCCAGCAGACTGTTGAAGTCCTCCGTCTGGAATTCCGCCAGACGCTCATCCTCAAAGTCCACAAACAGAATCTCGTCCCATCCCTTTCCTGCTGCCTGCAACTGACGCACACGCTGATACAGCAGGTACGACTTACCCGCATGTCTCACGCCAACTATCACATAATTGCCATTCTCTTCAAAGTCAGTGGGACGGTTCACAATCACTGCCTCATCCACTTCGCGCTGCTTACTAATTAGGCACTGTTTGATGACATCTTTACTGATACTCATGTAAATTATATTTAATAAGAGTTGTATGATTTTATAAAGTTTGGTTTACAAAGTTAAGTATTTTCTATAAAACAGAATTAATAAACTCTGATTTTTTTACTATATTCTCACACTTTTTTATCACAATCCATGAGTTTTTGCCATTCTTGGTCAGGGTTTACCTATTGTATTGTGTCAAATATGTCTGTCAGATACGAAACGATTCTTCTTCCACGTTGCCACTTTGAACTCAGGTTACTAATTATTTGCCATTAAGTTATTCGAATAGTTTTCTTAGATCCATGTTCAAGAAAACTTCTGGGGAGATACCTTCCTCGCCTACGATAAATGTTGCCGACGGATGGAATAGATTGCGGAAACGCTCTAAGCCCGTGGTATAAGCCTCTCCATTACTTTTTACTTCTATAGCTATGAATTTCTGATTCTTCTTGAGGATGAAGTCAACCTCGTCGTTGCCTTCTCGCCAGTAAAAGACTTCAAAACGATGGGTAAAAGCTTCGCTTAATATGTAGGCTCCTATGGCGGATTCAAAGAATTGTCCCCATTGCTTACTATCAGAAACGGCTTCTTGAAATGTTAAACCTAATTGAGAACTCAATAAGGCATTGTTGTACACTTGGTATTTAGGAATGCTGGCACGTTTGCGGGCTACATCTATAGAAAATTTCTGTAGTCCTGTGACAAGTCCGCTATCGCTCAAAAGATTTAGATAGCCTGCCAATGTAACTGTGTTGCCAGCATCTTGCAATATTCCCAGCATTTTTGTTAGAGAAAGTATCTTACCCGAATAAGCTACGCTCAATTCGAAAGTTTGACGAAGCAGAGCAGGCTTCCCTATTGGAGAATCCATCAAGATGTCCTTGTTTATAGTAGCATCAATGATGGCTCCGCTAACATAGTTCTTCCAACGTTCTTCGTCACCAATAAGCATGGCAGCTCCTGGGTAGCCTCCAAAATAGATGTATTGTTCAATAGTCATTCCAAAGGCTTCTTTCATTTCTGGATAACTCCAATGGCTCATTCTGATTTCCTCATATCGCCCCATGAGAGATTCTGCCAATCCTTTTTCTAATAACACCCTTGACGAGCCTAATAATGCCACTTTGATGTTGATGTGATTTATACTATCAGCGTCCCATTCTTTCTTTACATATTCACTCCAGTTTTTAAGTTTTTGTATCTCGTCAATAACCAAGATCATTTCTTCAAGTCCTTGTGTGCGCATTTGAAGACGTGCATTATTCCAGCAATCGCTAATCCAAGTGGAAGATGTTGAAGGAATGGTGTCGGCAGAATAGAAAAGAAACGGTTTACTTAAATCATCCAATACTTGTTTGATAACGGTAGATTTTCCAATCTGTCGTGGTCCCATGATTACTTGGATGAACATTCTTTGTTCACCTAATCTCTTGATGATGGTATCATATATCTTTCTTTTGTACATGGTCTGTTGTTTATAGATGATGATGTGATATGTATAGTCTTGCTATATTTAATGGGGGCTTTCAAGTTGTTTTACTCAGCATAATGAATAATTTTACTCAGTCGACTGAGTAATTTTACTCAACGGACTGAGTAAAATCCCATCTTCCGATGGCAAATATAGGACTTTTATCTGAAATAACCGCATCTGGTATGTATATTTTTGATTATTGTACAAAAGTATTCTCTGAAATTACTCATTAAAACCCAAACAAAAAGCATTCAACTATAATCAGTGTTTAAGCATATTTATTCAACAGAGTTTGGGGATAAGGCGAAAATCATTCAACCAACCTCAGGCTTACAGTACAAATCCATTCAACTTTTTCTAGGGTAGTACAGACACATACGTTTCGCTTGGTGGCTCCAATGGGTGTGCTGACCAACTTACGAATTGGGACGGAACACAAAAAGTGGGATTGGGTGCGGTTCTAAGAAAAAGGAAGTAAAAGAGGTAGAAACCTCAAGAATGGGACACTAAGAATAAGTCGTTTCCTATTACTTGCCTATTTATCTTTCTTGCATACATATTATTATATAGCCCATATGGCGTAATGAAGGTTGGAATGAGAGTTTTTGTTGTCTTCGTCACCTTCTTAAACACATTTAAGCGGTGTGCCAGGTGGGTATCGTATGCCTTGCTGATTTCATATTCCCCATTACAATACTTCATTTCGCAGACAGAAATCGATCTGTCAGAACGGTCTATCAGTAAGTCTATTTGCGTTCCATGTTTCAAATCTTCGTCAGTCTCCTCATCTGCCATGACTTTTGCAGTAGGACGATAAGACCATGAACAAGGAGTGTTGATGCTACCGTCTATGCCCAAAGCCTTGACTATTTCGTTGATGTGGTGAAGACATACGATTTCAAAGGCATGACCACACCATGACTCATACTCAGCAGTGGTCTGCATCTTGACCCAATAGTTATCGAGGAATGAACCCTTGTTGTGCATGAATTTGAAATAAAACAGGCAGAATGGGTCTGTCAGCTGATACATCATATCTTTCTTCGACTTGCCGAATGGGGTGTAGCTTCGGATGAAATCACATTGCTCTAACTCCTTAAGTATCAGACTAAACCTTCCGTTGTTAGCCAATCCTGTAGCATCTAACAAGTCAAGTCGAGTCATACCCTTTCCCTTATTTTTTAGGGCAGTAACTATGGCAAGATGATTGTTGGCTTTCTTAAAAAGCGAATTGAACAGACGGTCAAACTCTTCGGAGAGTTCTCCGCCACGTGTGAAACAAAGTTGCTGAATATTTTGCGCTACGCTTTTGTTGTTCTCGAAAAGAGACAGGTAATAAGCCACACCGCCCATCGCCATATAACACTCTATGATTTCAGGTCGCTCATAATAGAAACCTTGCGATTTAAAATACTCTTCAACCTCATGCAGTTTGAATGGCGAGAGCAGAATATTGTGAGTAATGCGATTGTGTAGTCCTCCTCGTGAATTGATAACATGATTAAGCATCCAGGTGGTAGCACTTCCGCAAGCTATCAGTTTGATATCGCTACGGTAGGAAGCCCAATCGTTCCAAAAATGTTCTAAGGCGCTGATAAAGTTGGATGCATAAGTGTCGAACCAAGGGAGTTCATCGAAGAAGATGATTTTAGTTCCGTTAGGCATCTTTTCCAATGCTTTCTGAAGAAGTCGAAAGGCTTCCGACCAATTGGTAGCATCTGTATCTATGCCTAACTGGTCGTTAAGTGCGAAGCTGAAACTTGCAAGCTGTTCCTTGGTAGTTACATTGTCTTTGCCAGTTACACGGAATGCAAACTGATTTTCAAACAGTTCTTTCACAAGAAAAGTCTTGCCTACACGTCGTCTACCATAGATAGCAATAAATTCAGATTTACGACTTGAAATATAGTTTTCAAGCTTTTCTATCTCAAGTTCTCTGCCTATAATATTCTCCTTCATATCTATTTCATATTAATGGAACATGTCGCAAAGTTACAGAAAACACGAGATTACGACAACTTTTAAGCAAGAAATCTGTCGTAATCTCACTTTTTCATTGAGATTACGACAGGTTTTGATGATAAAAGCCCAAATTAAAGACTTTAAAATAGGAAACAAGGCATTAGTGTCCAATTTTAAATTGGACACTAATGTTCTCTGACTTGGAAGTAGTGGCATTATCCCTGTCGGCATTAAGGGCAGAATTGATGCCAGGCGGCTGCCTAATAAGTTCATGTCGCAATAACCATATTTCAGTTTTAACCCGAATCGACCATTAGGGCTTGCTTGGATTTTGGTAT
>NZ_FR892470.1:0-2460 GCF_000436015.1 Prevotella sp. CAG:592
GTTCTTCTCTCGGTTTGCACTATCTTTGCAGAATAATACAAAATCGGATATCAGATATGGCAACAGAACAGAAAAATGGAATAATCTATGGACTCAACGACCGTCCGCCATTCGTGGAATCGGTGTTCGCGGCATTGCAGCATTTGTTTGCAATCTTCGTGGCGATAATGACGCCACCTTTGATAATAGCATCGCAGATGCAGCTCGACATAGAGACGACGAGCTTCCTCGTATCGATGGCGCTCTTCGCATCGGGTGTATCCACATTCATCCAATGCAGGAAATTCGGGGCTGTGGGCACCGGACTGCTCTGCATACAGGGAACGAGCTATTCGTTCATAGGACCGATAATAGCGGCTGGAATGTGCGGCGGACTGGCTGTGGTGTTCGGTTCGTGTATGGCGGCATCGGTAGTGGAGGTGTTCGTGGGCAGCATACTGAGATATGCACGCAAGATCATCACCCCATTGGTGTCTGGAATTGTGGTCACGCTGATTGGTCTCTGTCTTATAAAGGTGGGGATATCGTCGTGTGGCGGCGGCAATGCGGCGATGGCAAACGGTACGTTCGGCGCTCTGCACAATCTCGGACTCGCGGCTCTGGTACTTGCCACAATAGTGTTTTTCAACAGTTGCAAGAACCGCTACCTCAGGATGAGTTCCATCGTAATCGGACTTGCCGTTGGGTATGTATTGTCGTGGGCGCTGGGATATATCGACTTTGACTCGGTGAAGAGTTTCGGCGGCGTGTATGTGCCGGTGCCGTTCAAATATGGACTTGACTTCGACCTCTCTGCCTTCATCTCGCTGAGCATAATCTTCATAATAACGGCGATAGAGGCTTATGGCGACATCACGGCGAATTCAATGATTTCCGGCGAACCTGTGGAGGGTGACCTCTTCATGAAGCGTGCATCGGGAGGTGTGGTGGCAAACGGCGTTTCATCGTTTATCTCTGCAGCCCTGAACTCCTTCCCCAACTCCATTTTCGCACAGAACAACGGTATGATACAGCTCACGGGAGTGGCATCGCGCTACGTGGGATATTTCATCTCTGCCTTTCTCATCATCCTTAGCGTGTTTCCTGCCGTGAGTCTGGTATTCTCGCTGATGCCGGAACCTGTGTTGGGAGGTGCCACACTGCTGATGTTCGGCACGGTGGCGGCATCGGGAATAAAGGTCATCGCCTCGCAGAAACTGGGTCGAAAGGAGATTCTGGTGCTGGCGATAAGTCTTGCCGGCGGACTGAGCGTGGAGTTCATGCCTGAGATTCTATCGGGGTTCCCCGAGACGCTGCGCAGTATTTTCTCATCGGGAATAACTACCGGCGGACTGCTCGCCATATTCTCAAACCTGCTGATAAGGATAAAGGAATAAGGTGCTGACAAGTTGACAAGTAAACAAGCAGACGAGTAGACAAGGATATCAGTTCTCCATTTTGTAACAAATGGCAACTTCCTTGTCTACTCGTCTACTTGTTTACTCGTATACAGAATCACTTTCTTCTCTTTGTTGTAGACTTCTTTTTTGTAGTCTTCTTTTTAGAAGTGGTCTTAGTGGTCGTTGTTGTCTTGGTAGTGGTGGTAGCCACTGGCTTATAGTATTTCAGAGCCTCTGGCAACCATTTCTGTATGTCGGCGATACGCTTGGCGTCGGATGGGTGGTCACTAAGGAAAGCCGGTGTGGTACTGGTGGAACTTGCCGCCATGCGCTGCCAGAAGCTTACTGCCACGTTAGGGTCGTAACCCGCCATCGCGGCAAAAACGAGTCCCATATAGTCGGCCTCGCTCTCATTCTGACGAGAATAGTGGAGATTGCTGAATTTGCTTCCGAGTCCGAACACACCCTGTGCTATGCTGGTGGTATTTGAGCTGACTCCGGCACCGCTGAGCACGGCACCCAATATCTGCGATCCATACTGCTGCTTCATCTGCTTGCTTAGCTGCTCTGCCGAATGCTTTGCCACGGCATGGGCAATCTCATGACCGAGAACGATAGCGAGAGCACTCTCGTTCTGTGTTATGGGGAGCAGTCCTTCGTATACCACGATCTTGCCGCCAGGCATACAGAAAGCGTTTGCTGAATTGTCCTGCACGAGATTGAACTCCCAATTGTAGTTTTTCAGTTCTGCCGACTGGTTGTTGGCTTTTAGATACTGTTCCACAGCTGTGGCAAGGCGCTGGCCCACACGTTTCACCATCGCCGTGTTTGTGGCGTTGGTAGACACCTTAGCAGTCTTCATGTAGTTGGTATACTCCTTGTTGCTGAGACCGAGCACCTCTTCGTCGGAAACGAGGATATGCTGTTTTCTGCCTGTAACAGGCACCGTGCTTGTGGTTCCACAAGACACTACTGTCAGCGTCATGACCGCCAACAGTAATTTGCTGATTTTTTTCATATTCGTCTGATGTTGTTTTTTGATTTATCACTTCAAAGGCAGAGCGCCAAGCTTGCTTGAAAG
>NZ_FR892471.1:0-515 GCF_000436015.1 Prevotella sp. CAG:592
CTCTAAGTTTGCAGAAGATTGCGACGAAGTCGCATAAACTCCAAAATAATCAAGGTAAAACTATGATTGCTAAAGACAGTTTCGTACCTTTGTTGTAAAAAGGTAGAATCGGTCTGTCGAAGAGGTAAACCAGCTAATGACCCAGCCGTAAAGCTATAAATCGTTTAGGTCCTCATCGACATAGTTGCAAAGACCAGATAGAAAGTTATCGGCTCTGAGCCTTGTTAGAGTGTTAGTCCATACAACTATTGACCAATTCTACACAATATAACTCGTACAAAGTTATGAAGAATTTATTTATCGGAGTTGATTTTTCGAAAGAAAAAGTTGATGTGGCTATCCTTTTTGCAGACGGACTGGCAGAAACCGCTGCTAGAGTGTTCAACGAGTTCAAGACAACCGTGTCTGGCTATAGGCAGTTGGTCAAGTGGGTTGAGCAGAATTCCTGCGGTATCGACTCGTCCTTGTGGCTCTTCTGTGGCGAGAACACGGGCGACTACAGCAAGGGACTGTGC
>NZ_FR892472.1:0-2055 GCF_000436015.1 Prevotella sp. CAG:592
AAATACAGAAACGAGCAGAAGTCCGCTCGTTTCCATATTGTTACCTATATTATAAAGGCAAACGCCTAACTTCCTGATATTCAACCAAAGTCCAATTTAGTATGAGTTAGATTCGTTACCATAATTATGGCACAGATGAATCTTACCCCATTGGACGATGTGCTTGACAAGCACTTTGGAAAAGTTGGACCATAGATTTTGGCGTGGCTGGAAAAGTGGCCTTGTGGTAAAAGCTGCAAGGCGAAGTAAAAAGCCGCAAGGCTGCAGGCAGTGATTGAACGCTGCATCCAGCCGGCTGGCGACCGCTTGTGTGGGATTATCTGAAGAGGTCGTCAAGTGTCAATACGGATACGAAAAGGTCGGAATATTCGTTTTTCGCCAGTTCCGTGCCGCCGATATATGTGAGGTGGAAGGTGTAGTCAGGATATTTCTCCTCCATCTTCTGCAGCCTGGTTGTCAGCGTCTGTGCATATTGTCTTGTCAGTGTGAATGGCGATTTGTAGAATTTCATCTCGCACAGGTTCACCACATCGTCGGCGCGTTCTATAATCAGGTCTATCTGCATGCCGTCGTGTTCTCCCTCTCCACGCACCACATACGACGACTCCACCGATGACACTCCGCCGATATTCAGCGCCTGTTTTATCTGCGCTATATGCAGGAAGCAAATTTCCTCGAAGGCTATTCCCCGCCATGAGGCGATGTCGCTCTCTCTGAGATGCCGCTGCCAGTAGTCTTCCTGTTTTATTTCCTTGCTCTCTTTGAAGTGGAGCCAGAACCAGCAGAATGAGTCCACGAGCTTGTAGCGCTCATCCCTGCCGCCCGAACCGAACGGCACGTATTTTATTATGAAGTCGCTGCCTATCAGTGCCTTCAGCATCTTTGTGAGGTCGCCGTTGGCCTTCAGCCCGGTCTTTTCGGTTATCTCCTTTCTTGTGAATCCGGCATGTCGCGTGGCGAGTAGCCTTACGATGCGCATGCAGTCGTCGGCATTGTCGAAAACGGAGTTGAAGAGTCGTTCAAACTCGTCTCCCAGTTTTGCGTTGCGGGCAAAGAACAGCGTGTCGATGTTTTGTGCCAGACTATATGCCGGATTGAAGAAATTCATATAAAACGGTATTCCTCCCATCACCATATACGCCTGCGCCACGTTGTATCTCGACATCTTTATCCCTCGGCTCGCATAGAATTCTTCGCTTTCCTTCAGTGTGAATGGCGAGAGCTTGATCTCTCCCGTCAGTCGTCCATACAGTCCGCCTTTGTTGCTTATCAGATTGTCGAGCATCCATGAAGTTGCCGATCCGCATACTATGAGGAGCAGATTGTGGCGCATGTTTCCCCATCCGTTCCAAAACGCCTCCAGGGCAGTAAGGAATCCCGACCGTGCGGTGTCCATCCATGGCAGTTCGTCGATGAATACCACCTGCCTGCTTCCGTTGTCGCAAGTGTCAAGGAATCTCTCCAGCAGGAAGAACGCCTCCATCCACGATTTCGGCTGGGCTATATTCTCCATCCCGTGGCGGATGAGCGAGAAATAGAAGTTCTGCAACTGGGCTTTCAGCGTCACTTTGCGTTGCCTGTCGTATGGCGACAATCCTGTGTGGTGGAACACCATGTCGTCGTGGAACACCTCGTTTACGAGGAATGTCTTTCCCACACGCCTACGGCCATATACTGCCACGAACTCAGCCCTGCCACTGTCGTAGTATCGTCTGAGCTCTGCTATTTCCTTTTTTCTTCCGATGATGTCACACATAGTCTTGCCTTTTTTCTTTTTGCAAAGATAGCGATATTTTGCAAATTCCTGCAAAAAACAGCGTTTATTCCGCTACGAAGGGCATGAAATGAGGGTTAGCGGCGGAATAAACGATGTTTTAACACGATTTTAACATAAGGGTACCATTGGGGTTTCCTTGGATTTAGGCATTTACCCGTCTCCAGATATGATATTCTGACAACAAATATCCGCCCCTGCGATTTCAGACAAAAACCGGGATAACCCCAAGGCGGATTACTCTGCTACTGAATTCAGTCAATCACTTTAGCCCCCTCTCG
>NZ_FR892473.1:0-2277 GCF_000436015.1 Prevotella sp. CAG:592
AATGAGTAATAGCGAGCTATTGCGAATTTGATGAATTTTGTTAAATGTTGTACGTACGATGGTTTGAACTTAATGTTTGAGCACCACTAAGTTGGTATAATCAGCGATATGTACAACCTTTTCACTTGCATCTATCAACTTAAATTGATTCCGCCAACGGGTTCATCTTGGAAGACTCATTCTTGGAAATATGCACAGAGATTTGTGAACCAGCCAAGCCTTTGACCTCTATACAGAGAAACGCCTTGCCTTTGGTAGCTTCCAAGTCCCATCCCTTGTTTTCGTCCTCCACAGAAATGACATTGTAGCCTTGCTTCATATAAAATGTTGTAGCTGCTGATACGGCAGCTTTCTCAACAGCGATTTTTGCATCAACATCAATGTTAGGTTTTGTTTTATGTGTTAGAGGCTTGACGTAATTCTCAATATAGTCAATAACCTTCTGGCGGAAACACATTACTTCCTTGGTGTCGCTATCGGCATACCAAATGTTTGACTGTCCCATGAAACCTTTATTCATGGAGGCTTTCGCCCTTGGCACTTGCATGGTACGTTCTTTCTTAATTTCAAAATGGCACAAATACCAGTTGGATATTTGTGATAAAAGAAGAAAATTGATTTTTAAATCACTTTATTTTTGAAAAATCAGTGAAAAAAAAAAATAAATGGTATTTTTGCAAAAAGTTGCTTTATGGAAGATTATAAAGATATAAATAGAATAAAGGTTGTGCTGGTAGAAAAAAAGCGCAGCAATAAGTGGCTGGCGGAACAGCTGCAGAAAGACCCTTGCACTATATCCAAATGGTGTACAAACACTTCGCAGCCATCGCTTGAAACTTTACTTAAAATAGCAGAGCTATTGGATGTAAATTATACAGAACTTGTAAGGGCTGATTTTTTGAACAAAAACAACTGAAAGATAAAGAATGGCTGAAAAAAAAGAATTCCTCGCCTCTCGTAGAGGTGTGAATTATCTCGATTTATTCGCTGGTGCTGGAGGCTTCAGCGAAGGATTTATGCAGGCATATACAGATGATAAGTTCTATGATTTTCGCCTTGCAAGCGATATTAATGAGAATTGTGAACTTACGCATCGTGTAAGATATAACAAGATGTTGGGACTTGATACAGACTTTTTGTGTCAAGACATTATGGAAGATTCGTTTCTTCCGAATTTGATGGAACGTTTACACGGACAAGAGATTGATGTAATTACAGGCGGTCCAAGTTGCCAATCATTCAGTTTGGCAGGAAGACGTAAGAAACTTGATAAACGTGATGATTTATTTTATCATTATTTGAAAGTTATCAAGGCTCTTCGTCCGAAGTATTTCGTAATGGAGAATGTCAAAGGTATTTTAACCAAAGATGAGGGTAGAATAAAAGAACGTATACTAAGAGAAATCCGTTCTATAGTAGATGATGCAAAAATGAGTACTCTGCTGGCATTTCTCAATGACCATCTGAAGGTAAATATTAACAGGCTAAAATGCGCATAAGTCAAGTTTTGGAAAGTAATGAAACAGAAAAAAGACATTTGGCAAGAATTCTGCTATGATTTGATAGAGGCACGCAAAAACGATGTATTGGAAGATAAATACCAAGATATTGTGGAATCGAACTTGCGCCAATTAGGATGGAGCAAGGTACAGGGAGAAATATGTCCCAAGGAAAGGATAAACGTAGGCTCACACAACCAAGTAGAACCAGACATAACAATAAAGACAAACGGCATTCCTGTTTTTGTAATAGAACTGAAACGTCCGAATAATAGCATTACACTTAGACAAGAGCAACAACTCTTATCATATATGCGTTTGTGCAAGACCCTCTTAGGATTATACATAGGCAGCGATATAAGGCTATTTTATGATACGAATGAGGATGTTCCAACAATGGTATGGAAAACAGAGATAGATTTGAATGCGGAAAATGGTGAAGAATTTATTGATTTCTTTCTGTATGAAACTTTTAATCAACAGCGTTTAGAAAACATTTGTAGAACAAAGGCTGTTACAATAAAGACAGACAAGACGATAAAAGAATTTCAATATGATTTATCTATTGATAGCAATTCCACAATAAGGAAAGTTGTATTTGAGTACTTGGTATCTTTGAAAGGATGTAATAAGGAACTTGTAAATGCCACACTAAGCAAATTGACTTTTGCAACAAAAGAAGCAGAAACTTTACACACCAATCTGTCCGTACCCGTCCATTCGTCTGGAACAATTTGGGTTAAAAACGTCACGTATAACAAAAGCAAACGTGACAATT
>NZ_FR892474.1:0-3392 GCF_000436015.1 Prevotella sp. CAG:592
AATGATTGGGAGATGCAGGCTACTCCGCTTCGGCAGAGATTGAGAGATGCAGGAACAGATGCAGCGCAACTGATTCCCACGACAGAAAAGGGAAGCCAAAAGTAACAAAACAACAATAAAAAAAAACAGGTTAAGATGAAAAGAATCAACCAAGTGGCAATGGCAGTGGTATGTACGCTATGCGCACAGAACGCCCTTGCACAGAAAGACGTAGACACCGTGAAGGTGCGCCAGCTCAACGAGGTGGTGGTGAAGGCAGTGAGAGCACAGAAGAACGCTCCATTCGCCGTGGCAAACATCGAGAAATCGGAACTGAAAGACTTCTCCACTACGGGCCGCGAACTGCCATACCTCTTCTCTCGCACACCGGGAATAATATCATGGAGCGAGAACGGTATCGGAACGGGAACGACATACCTCCGCATGCGTGGTGCTGCGGGAAGCCGCATCAACGTGACTCTCGACGGAGTGGCACTCAACTCGCCTGAAGACCAGCAGGTGTTCTGGGCTAACATGAACAGCTATGCCGCACTGCTGGGCAGCGTGCAGATACAGAGAGGTGTGGGAGCGTCGACAAACGGTGACGGTGCGTTCGGAGGTTCGATTTCGCTCGCCACACAGGCGCCTCAGGTGAAGCCGTTCGCCGAGCTGACCGGCTCCTACGGCACCTACAACACCTACAACACGGGTGCAAGCTTCTCCACCGGACTGCTCTTCAACCACCTGATATTCGACGGAGCATACCACGAAACGGCAACCGACGGATTCGTTGACGGCACTCGCGGACGCTCGGGCTCATACTACGGCGGACTGACATGGCTGGGCGACAACTTCCAGATAAGATACAAGAATATCGGAAACTTCGAGAAGACCGGACAGGCCTGGAACTATATCACCGGACCGGAAGGAACTGAGTCTTACAAGCAGATATACGAGATGGGCCTGGGACGCAGCAACACGCTGCTCGGAAACTACGACAAGGATGAGAACGGCAACTACAAGCTTACTCCATTCACCTACCGCGACGGCACTCCATGGGACCGCACGACGGACAATTTCTACCAGAACCACAACATCCTCTCTGCCACATGGCAACCCTCTGAACACTGGACTCACAATGCCGCCCTGCACTACACCTACGGACGCGGATACTACAAGGACCTGAAGGTGAAGAAGTCGCTGGCTGAGAAATTCGGCATCAACGAACGCAACGACGCAGGCAAGTTCATCAAGAGCGACGCCGTGAGACTGAAGGGACTCACACAGAACGCCTACGGACTGGTGTATAACGTGAACTACAAGGACGAGGAGTGGGACGTGACCGGAGGAGTGAACCTACAGCAGTTCCGCGGCAGCCACTGGGGATATCTCACATACATCAAGGACGAGGCACTGGAACAGAAATACTTCGACAACCACGGCAAATACAAATACTACGACTCCGACGCACGCAAGGATGACTACAGCGCATTCGTGAAGGCAGCATACACATTCCTCGACAACTGGAACGTATTCGCCGACCTGCAGTACCGCCACGTGGGATACAAGACCGACGGCATCAACGACAAGTTCGTGACGGGAAGCGACGGCAACTACTACGCACAGCGACTCGACGTGGACGACGACTTCAACTTCTTCAACCCGAAGGCCGGTGTGAGCTACACCAACGGCGGACACAAGGCTTACGCATCGGTATCGCTCGCAAACCGTGAGCCGGAGCGCAACAACTATACCGACAACGGCAACTATCCTTACCCGAAGAAGGAGCAGGTGACCGACTATGAACTGGGATACCAGTATACTGGCAACAACTGGCACGCCGGAGCAAACTTCTACTATATGGCCTACGACAACCAGATTGCACAGACAGGACAGACGAGCGACATCGGCGAGGCACTGACCACAAACATCAAGGACTCCTACCGCATGGGTGTGGAGCTGACCGCCGGATGGGCACCGCTCTCATGGATGAGCGTGGAGGGAAACGCCGCTCTGAGCCAGAACAAGATAAAGGACTTCGACGAATATCTGGGCGACCACGTGAACCACTACGACAAGTCTACCCTCGCCTACTCGCCAAGCGCCATACTCAACGGATTCCTGGATTTCCACTATCAGGGTTTCAACGCCACATGGCACACCAACTTCGTGAGCAAGCAGTATGTGGACAACTCTGAGAGCAGCGAGCGCCAGCTGCCAAGCTTCTCTCAGACCGACATCAACATGAGCTACACCATCAACCTGAAGGGCTGCGGACTGAAGAGCGTGAAGCTCGGTCTCGACCTCAACAACATCTTCGACCGCCACTATGCCGTGATGGGCTACGACTGGGGATGGTATGAGGGCGACACCCGCAAGTCTTATCTGGGATATGTGCCGGCAGCGGGATTCACGATGATGGGTAACATCACGCTGAGATTCTAAGATGACGGGGAAACATCCCTTCGAGATTATAAATGACGGAATACTTCCCACTGGGATCATAAGACTACATCATGACTGAATTTATCACCGAACACTGGCTCGACATCTTCACCACGCTGCTGGGCCTACTGTATATCTGGCTGGAATACCGCGCACATATCGCCCTCTGGCTCGTGAGCATCATAATGCCGGCTCTCGACATCTGGCTCTACTGGAGCCACGGGCTATACGGCGACGCGGGAATGGCGGCATACTACACCCTCGCCGGCATCTACGGATATGTCATGTGGCGATACGGCACGGCGATAAAGACGCTCTTCGCCAAAGGCGTGAGGATGGGCGACGCACCGAAGAACGCATTGCCCATCACCCACATGCCGGCAAGGAGATATGCTCCGGTGGCTGTGGCGTTTGTGGCGGCATGGGCGGCGACATACTGGATTCTGGTGGAGTTCACCAACAGTACGGTGCCGCTGCTCGACTCCTTCACCAATGCCCTGAGCTTCATCGGCCTGTGGGCGCTGGCAAAGAAATACATCGAGCAATGGCTGTTCTGGATTGCGGTAGACGTGGTGTGCTGCTATCTCTATGTGGTGAAGGGCATCCCCTTCAAGGCAGGACTCTACGGACTATATGTTGCAATCGCCGTAGCCGGCTACTTCAAGTGGAATCGGATGATGAAAGAACAGACTGTCCGGGCATAGCAACCGCCGACCGGACAACATATAACTGAATAAAAATAGAGGCCATCAACAAGAGGTGGTCTCTATTTTTTTTGTATCGGAAAATATTGCAATGGGAAATTATTGCATCGGATAATATTGCAACGGATAATATTGTATCGGAAAATATTGTAACGGGAAATAAATGTCGTTCATCAGGCTATTTCCCCTATCGGCAATCAAGACTATAACCGTCTGTTCCATCCTCTGCCTATGATTTCTGCCAATCACTTCAGCCCCCTCTCG
>NZ_FR892475.1:0-4450 GCF_000436015.1 Prevotella sp. CAG:592
CAAAAAGCGTGCAACTCATTGAGCTGCACGCTTTTGCTTATTGTTTATTATGTGTTTACCTTTCGGCATTACTTCACCTTTTGAAAGTTGCAAACTTAAGCATTTCCATAAGAATAAGAACCTGATAGTCCCATAAATTAATGACCTTTAACGGCTTTTGCATAAAATCATACAAATACCGCCTTTAACCATCCTGTTATTCGAATATCGTCAGTTGTCCTGTTTCTTGCCTCCCGGCATGATGATGGTGAAACCGTTATCCTGACAGATGCCGGATGCAATGGTGTCGCCTTGAGCTTCGGCTTTCTTCAGCCATTCCTTAGCCTGCGCCTTGTCTTCTTTCACGCCATCACCGTTGAGATAGCAGATGCCGAGACAGCGTTGTGCCTGGGCAAGACCTTTTTCTGCTGCCGTGCGTATCATGCTGACGCCTTTCTCCTTGTCTTGTGCCACTCCTTCACCATTCAGATAACATCCGCCGAGCTCGTAGGTAGCCTGTATGTCGCCCTGATTTGCTGCCTGCTCATACCAGTGGGTAGCCTCTTTCATGTCTTTGCCCACTCCTATGCCTTCAACATAGCAGACGGCAAGCTGGTACTGGGAGTCAACGTTACCCTGGGTGGCAGACTTGCGGAACCAGCGTGCAGCCTCCTTGTAGTTCTGCTCCACTCCGATTCCCTTGAAATATAGAGAACCGAGTAAGAACTGAGACAGGGCGTCACCCTTGTCGGATGCCATTCTGAACCATTTCATGGCTTCGGCAGGGTCTTCGTCCACACCGTTGCCATTCATATAGCAGGTGCCCACATAGCATTGTGCTTCCACGTTGCCAGCCATAGCATCTGCCATTGCGTTTTTGAATTCCTTGGAGTTCTGTGCCGTTGCACCCATTGCCATGGCTGCGGACAGGAGTATTGTCAAGAATGTCTTTTTCATTGTCGTCTGGATTTTGATAGGTTTTATTACTGGCGCAAAAATAATAAAAAAACGCGTAACGGCAAAATATAGCCCTGTATTGAATCCACAAACGTATAATACAAAACCGCCTGATGACCGATTTGGGATAGCGATAGGCATTGGTCGAAAAAATCCCCCTGGCGTGGGGAACAAAACCCCACATTAGGGGGATGTGTTCCCCACGGCAAGGGGGAAAATACAGGTGCTATATAAGTGTCTCTATTATTTGTCTTTCTTGCCGCCGAAAAGGCTCTTCCACACCTTTACGGCACCCTCTTTCACTTTGCGTGTGATGTCGGCCTTCTTCTGGTTGATGACAAGATCGACATCCACGTCGCCACACTTGATGGAAACCACACCGCTGCGCTTCTCTTTGCCTAAGTTGTCTTCCACTTCCACGTATATCTTGTCATTGCCAGCCTTGCTTGCCTTCACCCATTTGGGTTGGTCTTCGATATACCAGTCGTCGTAGTTGCAGGTCACGGTGACAGACTGTGCTCCGCCTTCCATCCTTGACTTGAAGTCAAGGTAGTCCTCAGAGAGACTTATCTCCACGTTCTTGTGCTTGTCAACCTGTGCAACCTCTTCAACGACAGTTTTTTGGGCATCATTCTTCGTTATAGGTTTCGGTTTTGGTTTCGGCTTGTTAATCCTTTTCAAGAGATAGTTGCATGCGCCAATCTGTGCGTCGCATTTGTCCTTTCCAGCCTCGGTGGCGTAAAGTCCTTTGGCTTTTCTGAAATTTGCTATAGCCTGTGTAAGCGAAGTTTTGGTGCGTTGTTTCTTCAGTGCCATTCCCTTGCTGTAAATTCCGTCAGCAGCAGTCTGCGCATGTGCTCCGATGGCAACGAAAAGCATTGCCAGACAGAGACATAGTCTGATTATCTTTTTCATTGTATCTTATTTTGGTTTATGAAGTCATTCAATCTATTAACTCTCTCTCTGTATTTGCTCTCATATTCAGTGCCTTCCACCAACTTAATCTGTTTCGACAGTTCCTGGCAGGCGGATTTCAGTTCCTTTGCCACGTTGCCCATCTTGGTCTGCACTTCAGTAGCCTTTGCCTGCAGGTCGCCGTCGCTGCCTATCATGTCAGCCAGTTGCTTGTATGAAGTATATGCCTCCATGAGCTTCTGTTCGTAGTCGTCTTTAGACCGGTCCTGACCTTTCAGCGCCAGCATGTCGGCAGCCGTTATCTTGTCGTCGATATTCTTGGTCTTCTGCTCTGCTTTCTGCTTCTGCACCATGGCAACCTGCTGCTGCTCCACCTCCTGCTGCTTCTGGTTGGTGTGGATGGCGAATGCACCACCGATGATGAGCAATGCAGCCACGGCAGCGGCGATGATGACCATTGTCTTCTTTGAAGCTCCGCCGCCAGCCACTTCGCCGGATTCCAGGGCGACACGCATCTGGGCGCAGGTCTGGAAGCGCTGCGACTGGTTCTTCTGACATGCTGTCTCAATGATTTTCTTCAGTGTCTTGTCCTTTATCTTGCCCAGCGGCAGTTTCTCCTTCAGCTGCTTGTGCAGTATTTCGTGGCGCGCTCCCTCGAAAGGAGTGTGTCCCACGATACACTGATACAGAAGTATGCCGACGGCATAAATGTCAGTTGTCTGATTCTGGTGGCTGATGTCGCCGAGAGCCAGCTCAGGAGCGGCATATTCCGGTTTTCCCATGAATTTGCCGGCAACGGTGAGCTGCTTGTCGCTTGTCGTCAGCGTGTTCATCTGCTTGGCGATACCGAAGTCGATGAGCTTGATATGTCCGTCGGTTGTCACCATGATGTTCGAAGGGTCGATGTCGCGGTGTATATATCCGGCATCATGCAGCGCCATAAGTCCCGACAACACGTTCATGACCACAACTTTGGCAAAGCGCTCCGGGTCCTTCTTGTAGTCGGTGAGCAGTTTCACGGCGAACGGCACGTCCTGTCCGTTTCTGTCCTGTGTCTTGCCGTTCAGGATATCCGACAGCGACACACCGGTGAGCAGTTCGCTGACCACATGATAGTGTGTCACCACCTCGCCCACGTTGTTGCGGTCGCTAATCTCTATGAATCCGAGCATCTCCACGAGGTTGTCGTTGCGCAGCTGTATCTCAGCCTCACGCCTTGCTCTCTCGTAGGCATTTGCCGGCAGGTCGTCGAACATGAATTTGATGGCTACTGGGCGTGACACTCCCGTACGCTCGTCGACGCAGACTCCCTTGAATACTTTTCCCATTCCGCCTTCACCGATAGGCGGTTCTTCAGAATTAAACTGATAACAAATGTGGTTTCGCTTTTCAGCTTCACCTTGAAGTTTTATTATTGCCATAATCCTATGTTTTGTTTCTTTATTAATGTTCTGTTGATTATCTGTTCCTGTCGTCGGCAAGGCGTTGCGTTAACCTGCCGCCGCATTTATTTCGTGTTATTCTTTATCTTCTCCAATTTTTCCTTTATCTTTTTTATTATGCCCTGGGCTTTAGGGCTCGATCCGTATGACTTGCTGCCCTTCGACACTTCAGCCATAGCGGTCTTGTTCTTCTTGGCATAGGCGAGAACACCGTTAACCTCGGGTTCCCGTTGTTTGCCGCATAGAGCCTTTAAGTTCTGAATTGCCTTTATCACCTTGTCAGCATGAAGTCCCTTCTGCTCCTTGGTCTTTTTCTCATTGCCATTGTGATATCCCAACATGTTGTCGAGTGCCGTCAGGGCCTGGTTGACAGATGTCTTGAATTTGGCAGGGTCGCCATAGGCAACGGTCTTCTTTCCCTTTCCGGCATCCTTGTTATCCTTGCTGCCATTCTTGTCGGCAGCAGGATGCTTGTCGGAGTCGGCATTCTTGTCGACGTTAGCTTTTCTTTCTGTATCAGCCTTCTTGTCGGCATCTGCCTTCTTGTTG
Source organism: Prevotella sp. CAG:592 (assembly GCF_000436015.1). Lineage (NCBI taxonomy): Bacteria > Pseudomonadati > Bacteroidota > Bacteroidia > Bacteroidales > Prevotellaceae > Prevotella > Prevotella sp. CAG:592. The sequence goes on from NZ_FR892475.1 coordinate 3,843, forward strand.
TCCGCTGTAGAGGCATTTCCCTTGTTGTCTCCGTCAGCGGCTTCGTCCTTCTTCTTTGTGGTGTCGTTGACATCCTTCAGGAGATTCTTGTCCGACAGGTTTTCCGTGATTTTGCCATCCGTCTGGGAAGGTGTAGCAGCCGGTCCGTTGCCGATGTGAAGAGCTTTTCCGGATTCCTGTGGCGTGTTGCCGATGCTTGCCGTGTCATTGCCGGCACTGCCGCTGTAGAGGCATATTCCGATGATGAAGGCCGCCAGGGCAGCAATGCCGCAGATTGCTGTCAGCATCATCTTATACCACTTGTCGTGGAGCTTGGAGTTGCAGTCCATCTCTATTATTGCGATGGTGTGGTTGTCGTGGTGTCCGCCCTTGGCGAATCCCAGTCTGTCCACTTCGCTCGATATGCTTCCCACCACATTTGCTGTCTGTCCCTTGGCGGCGAAGAATTTCAGCAGCTTCTTGTGCGGCATGCTTCCCCACACGCCATCAGTGCAGAGGATGAACCGGTCGCCCTTGCGATAGCCCATCTCTTCGATATCAGGGTTGTCGTCGGTCTTGCTTCCGAGACTTTTGGATATCACGTTGGACTGGGGAGAGACGCGAGCCTC
>NZ_FR892476.1:0-6561 GCF_000436015.1 Prevotella sp. CAG:592
TGAGTCGCCACTATTTCTAATTATTGTCTTTATATGTCAAATTGATACTTTCTTTTGTTCCATTTCATAAATTTTCCCTATTTTTGCAATAATCTTATATTCCCAATCAGAGAAAAATTAGAACTGACAGATATGCAAATCAAGAAGATAACGGCTTTATTCATGATGCTGGCAGCAGTGGCGAGTACGGCATTCTCGCAGTCTGTGCATGGCGGCACATTGCCACCGCTGAAACCGGTGGAGAAAACGGTGTATGACACGGCATACGTGAAGGTGTATTATGAATTCTCATACAGACCAGACTCACTCAGCAGGGGGAGGACGGACGGTCAGACGATACTGCTCGTGGGCGACAAGGCACAGAGCTTCGTCGACTATTTTGACGACAGGACAGATTTCATCAACGACTCGCTCGCCGCTGCCAAACGCCCACCGATGGAAGCCTTCACGATGAATATGGGAATGATGAAAAGAATGGCATACACATATCCATTGGTGATAGACCGCAGTCGCAATGTGGCAATCATACAAGTGGACAACGTGAACTCATACCAGTACACCCAGCCAGTTCCGGAAATCAGTTGGCAGACCGTAGAAGGCGACACCACGATATGCGATGTGGCATGCAGGAAAGCCGTGTGCCGTTTCGGCGGCAGAGACTGGACGGCATGGTATGCCCCTACGTTTGATTTGCATACAGGACCATACCTCTTCGGAGGATTGCCAGGATTGATATTCAGTATCTGTGACACAAAAGACAACTACCGCTTCACGCTGAATGGACTGGAAAACCTCGGCAAGGGAGTGCCCGTATATCTCAAGTCGGGCAACAAAATATTGCATACTACGCGTGACAAAGTGCGCAAGGCAGTGGAAAACGAACAGGCTGACATATACAAAGCTTTACAGTTGCAGAACCCGGGTGCGGTGTTCACTCCGCAGGCAGGTGACACCGGCAGACGCCCCTATAACCCTATAGAACTCGAATAGATGAAAAGAATACCCACTCTGCTGTGTGCTTCACTCTGCGTAATCGCCGCTGAAGCCCAGAATGAAGGAGACGGAATACGCCGTACGACGAAACTGCCGGAAGTCACCGTCAGGCTGAAACCTGTGGAGCAGGTTGGCGACACAATAAAATACAACGTGTCTGCCTTTCAGGGCAAGGACGACCATTATCTGGAGGATGTGCTGAAAAAGATGCCCGGGATACAGGTGTCGCCAAACGGTACGATACTCTATAAGGGCGAAACAATAAACCAGTTTAATATAGAAGGACAGAACCTCCTCGGCAACAGATACAGTCAGGCAACGCGCAACCTCCCAGTAGAGGCGATATCACAGGTGCAGGTGATGGAGAACGACCAGCCCATCCGTGCACTGAAGTCTACGGTTCCGTCAGACAGGGCAACGCTGAACATCAAACTGAAGAGCGGCTACAAGATGCGTCCCTTTGGAGAACTGGAAGGTGGAGCGGGATATTGCGAGGATGCCACATGGAACAACCACCTGTCGGTGATAAACATCGCCGCCAAGAACCAGCTGCTCCTCACGGCAAAGATGAACAACACAGGCGAAGACCTCAGTGGCAATGCCCTCTCAAACAATATCAATGTGAGCGACCTGGAAGGCTACGTGGCATTGCCGCGCAACAGCGTGAACGCTATGGAAACCATCTTCTCGCCGATACCGCAGCAGCGCTATCTCAAAAACAAATCGTATTCCGTCGGATTCAACCACATGCATAGGGTGGGGCGGTATGGCGGACTGCGCACTAACATCGACCTCTATTCCACTGCCGACAACCTTGCCGACAGCACCTATTATCTCTATGGCGGAGCACATACCGCCACTCTCTCGCAGAGCAACCGCATAAAGGTGGGCGAGAAGACCATCGCCCCAAAGTTCAGATACGAGCTAAACGCCCCCAAAGTGTATCTCCTCGACCAGCTGTCGGCATCCCTCTCTTATCATACGGGTCAGAACGACATCTATAGCAACGGCAGACAGGTGGGGCAGCAGGTGACACGCCATCCGTCATACGTCCAAAACAAGTTGGCGATGACGATAAGTTCCGGTCTGCATACCTACAACATCGGTTCCACGCTCTTCTACTTCCGCCGAAGCGAGACGTTGGCGGCGACTGATGCCGGGGGAGTCTATGACATCCGTGAGCGCATCGGTTTCAACCGCTTCAAGACAGCCAACAGTATTTCCACGTCATTCCCCCTGTTCGGCAATATCCTCGACCTGAGATACGAATTCTCATATCTCTCAGACAGGGTGAGGATAGACGCTGCCGACGACAACGACAACAGCAGTCTGCTCAACACCATTGCCCCTTCATACACCATGCGTTTTTCCAGGGATATACTGGTGCTGGATTGTCCCATAAACCATTATGCCTCAAAGATACCATGGCGGTCAGGTGGAAGACATGTCAACCGGACATACCTCTCGCCATCCGTGCGCTGGAACCACAATTTCTCACCCCAATGGCGACTCACTATAGCCGGGGCAATGCTCCAAGGCGCTGACGACGATGTCATAACGCCGCAGGCCTACCGCTCCGACTACCGCACTCTCACCGCTACCCCAGACCGCATGGGGTGGGCACGGTCGTCGAATGCGTCGCTGAAGTTAAACTATGGCGATTTCGTGAATATGTTCACATGGAACCTACTTGCCACAATGTCGTGGCGCCATTCCGACTGGCGTTTTGCCTATGATATCAGCAACGACCTCACGAAGTTGACTCCTCTGTGGCAGTCTGCCACCACACGCTATCTCATGGCACAGACACGGGTGGAGAAGACTTTCACACAGGTACATGTTGCCATACAAGGCACCGTGAGCTACAGTCGCAATGAGTTGCCGGTGGTACAGAACGGACTGTAGCAGCGTGTGGTGTCGAATGTCGCCACGTCGTGTCTGTTGGTAAGATGGTATGACTTGTCGTGGCTGCAGGTCACCAACGAGTCAACCTTCAACCTCTCCTGGCAAGACCGTTATGCCAACAGCAACAGTCAGACGCTGAAAAGCCTTTTCAACGATTTCAGTCTTGTGCTTTCGCCCCTCAGCCGTCTCTCTCTTACTGTGTCATGCGATTACTCTTTGTTGGAGACATCCAAGGGTGAGTATAACTCCATCCTGTTTGCCGATGCCAAGCTGCTCTATACTCCATCCAAGAGATGGGAACTGGGTCTGCGTATCGATAATGCCCTGAACCGCAAGCAATATGTAGACGCTTCCTTCACCGGTTTCAACTACCGTTATTTCTCACTTCCTTTGCGGGGCAGAGAAGCAATGGCCACGGTGAAGTACAAGTTTTAGAATAGATGGCTGTGGGATTCAACCCCACGACCTTCAGAACTTTTTATTTCCAGATATCAGCTATTGGTGAATAATGTTGAAATTGTTTGTCGCATATATATAAACAAGTGACTCCGGTGGGATTCAAACCCACGACCTTCAGAACTTTTTCTTTCCAGATATCAGCTATTGATGGTGATAATGGCTATTGATGGAATAATGATTATTGATGGGATAATGTCTATTGATGAATAATGTTGAAATTGCTTGTCGCATATATATAAACAAGTGACTCCGGTGGGATTCAAACCCACGACCTTCAGAACCGGAATCTGACGCTCTATTCAGCTAAGCTACGGAGCCATAAAATAATAGTCACAATATATATATATATGCACTGACACTCAATTTCAGGCTGCAAAGATAATGTATTTTTTTGATATGAAGAAATGATTGGCCGATAGTTTTAACCCAAATTGGTTATCAGGGCTGCTTGACACATGCGATGAGGTGATGACAACAACTGCTCCCAGCCAGTGTGTTCCCTCGCTGCAAAAGTAGAGAAAACGGCAGCAGGCAGGATGAATGTTGTTAATATACACCTTGACGAGTAGTATCTCGACTATTTGTAAACTTGATTTTACATTGTTGAATAACGTTCCCCTCCAAGGTCGATAAATTGTATTAAAATGCAGTTGGAAAGCAGTTTTTTCGTTCAGAATTTAGTTTATTCCCAAAAAACGATTACATTTGCAAAATAAAAACACACGCAACAGACTCAGTACGGTGGGACATGAATAGTAGTTGTGATTTTGAATGTCCGCTAAGAATAGCCTGTTACGCTTTAAATCGAAGACGAAATGAAAAAGAAAATCCAGTTCAGTCTCGTATACCGAGACATGTGGCAATCTTCTGGCAAGTTCCAGCCGCGCAAAGATCAGTTGGAGCGCATCGCTCCTGTGATAATCAAGATGGGATGCTTCTCTCGTGTGGAGACCAACGGAGGAGCTTTTGAACAAGTCAACCTTCTCGCCGGCGAAAATCCGAATGCGGCAGTAAGAGCATTCTGTAAGCCATTCAATGAGGTGGGTATAAAGACTCACATGCTCGACCGCGGTCTTAACGCTCTGCGTATGTATCCGGTGCCTGACGATGTGAGAGCACTTCAATATAAGGTAAAGCACGCCCAGGGTGTTGACATCACCCGTATCTTCTGCGGACTCAACGACGTGAGAAACATCATCCCGAGCATCAAGTGGGCTCTTGAGGCAGGAATGACACCACAGGCCACACTCTGTATCACCACTTCGCCTGTACACACCGTGGAATATTATTCTGCAATCGCCGACAAGCTTATCGCGGCAGGTGCTACAGAAATCTGTCTCAAGGATATGGCTGGTATCGGTCAGCCGGCATTGCTCGGAAAGCTCACCAAGTCTATCAAGGACAAACATCCTGAAATCATCATACAGTATCACGGCCACTCAGGTCCGGGTCTCTCTATGGCATCAATCCTCGAAGTCTGCAACAACGGTTGCGACGTTATCGATACAGCCATAGAGCCATTGTCTTGGGGTAAGGTTCATCCAGACATCATCTCAGTGCAGAGCATGTTGAAGAACGAGGGCTTCGACGTTCCGGAAATCGACATGAACGCATATATGGAGGCACGCCGTCTCACACAGGAGTTTATCGACGACTGGTTGGGATGCTTCATCAACCCAGGCAACAAGATCATGAGCTCACTGCTCCTCGGCTGCGGTCTGCCAGGCGGTATGATGGGAAGTATGATGGCCGACCTCGCCGGTATCCATCGCTCCATCAACTCTATCCTCCGCTCTAAGGGCAAGGAGGAATATTCTACCGACGAGATGCTCGTGAAGCTCTTCGACGAGGTGGCTTACGTATGGCCACGTGTCGGCTTCCCGCCACTCGTAACCCCATTCTCACAGTATGTCAAAAACATCGCCCTGATGAACCTGCTCACCATGGCTCAGGGCAAGGGTCGCTTTGTGATGATGGACGACGCCATGTGGGGTATGATCCTCGGCAAGAGCGGTACGCTCCCTGGCAAACTCGACGACGAGATTGTGGCTCTGGCAAAGAAGAACGGCAAGGAATTCACCGATGCCGATCCTCACACTCTCATCCCTAATGCTCTCGATGGCTTCAGAAAAGAGATGGACGAGAACGGATGGGAATATGGTCAGGACGACGAAGAGCTCTTCGAGTTGGCTATGCACCCGGAGCAGTATCGCGACTTCAAGAACGGTATGGCAAAGAAGCGTTTCCTCGCCGACCTTCAGAAGGCAAGAGACGCCAAGCTCGGAAGCAACCTCACACCAGAGAAGATTGCAGAGTTCAAGCATGCCAAGGCAGACGCTGTGGTATCTCCAGTGAAGGGTCAGGTGTTCTTCGAGTTCCAGGGCTCAAGCGAGTGCACACCATGCATCGAGCCGTTCATCGGCCAGCACTATGATGAGGGACAGACCTTCTGCTATGTGCAGGCGCCATGGGGACAGTTCGTTGAAGTTCCTGCTTGTCTCGGCGGCAAACTCGTGGAGATTGCCACACGCCAGGGCGGCAAGGTGAACCGCGGCGACGTGATAGGATATATAGAGCGCGACCATGATTGATTGGGAAGCGATAATAGACAAATACTGCGGTGAGGATGATGGCGAGCTGCGCCACATCCTCATCGTTCACTCACGATCTGTGGCGCAGAAAGCGCTGCAGATTGTTTCTTTGCACCCCGAACTGAATCTCGACCGCGACTTCATCGAAGAGGCGGCGATGCTCCACGACATCGGCATCATAAAGACCGATGCTCCCGGCATTCACTGTCATGGCACAGAGCCATACATCCGCCACGGCATTCTCGGAGCAGAGATGCTGCGCAGCGAGGGACTGCCTCGTCATGCCCGTGTGTGTGAACGCCATACCGGAGCAGGACTCAGCAAGAGGGAGATAGAGGCGCAAGACCTGCCTCTGCCCCATAGGGATTTCCTGCCTGAGACCCTCGAAGAGCAGGTGATATGCTATGCCGACAAGTTCTTTTCAAAGACGCATCTCGACAGGGAGAAGACAGTGGAGAAGGCAGAACGCAGCATAGCAAAATTCGGTGACGAAGGTTTGGAACGTTTCAAACATTGGGAAGAGATTTTCGGTTGACAGACACCGGGAATCTTTTTTTATGTATGCTCGGCATGAGCATTGTCTAACGGGTGGAAGTCCCGAGTAAGCCCTAAT
>NZ_FR892477.1:0-791 GCF_000436015.1 Prevotella sp. CAG:592
AGGAGGTAAATGTTATTCATAAAAGGCATTTACCTCCTACTTTCACATTTACCGACCTCCCACATCACCGTACATGCCGTTCGGCATACGGCGGTTTCGTGCTTTTACACCTTACGGTGTGTGGCAAGTTGTTTTCAGCCATCCCTTCGAGATACGTCACTTCTATTCTATTGTCGAAATCATCACACTAAATAACGCAGGTAAAGGACTTGCCAATCAAGACAAGCCCTCTACCCTGATTTATACATGATAACTTTACCTTACACTAACTTAAAAATCTATTGCAGCTTATACGTTTCTGTCTTAACTCCATTTACAATAAATGTCACCATCACTACGCTGTTTATACCACCTACGCTATTATAATGCACAGTATAGTTTTTCTGACCTTTAGGCAGATGTGTTGTCTGACCTTTTACCGATGTCGTGGAAACTATCACATCCACATCTTCTTGTAATCCATATCGGAAATTAATGTAAATACGTGAAGTTGCGGCATCAATCTTAAGTGATTTCTGCAACAGATCATTAACCACTTTCAACGAGTCGTAAACGAGCGCTCCATCCTTCTTGGAACAAACGCGGACTTTATACTCGCCTAATACAGGATCATCACCAATGGCAAAGGTATATCCTTCTCCCAAATATCGGCCGTCTGAATCGAACCATTGACATGACACACGTTCTGAAGCATCACTCAATGTAAGGAAATGCTTTCCATTGTATATCTAACGCTCGGGAACGACATTTACTGCTTTTCGCGGAAGGCTTCTCACTATGAAATTCTCTCC
>NZ_FR892478.1:0-793 GCF_000436015.1 Prevotella sp. CAG:592
CTTCCCTTGGGGAAGGTTAGGATGGGTTGTACTAAAATCCCTCCCACCCTATCATGAGGGCAAGAGGGAAAATGGCGTCAGGATCAGACAGTCTTGTTCTTCTCCTTGTTCGCAGTGTCTACGAGCATCTTGTCACTTTCACGCATGAGAGTATTGAAGTTCTTGAACGACATCGCCTTGGTGAAGGCCGAACGGGTGAGGTTGTCCTTGTTTTCGGTCTGTGATGAGATGAAACGCAGTCCGCAGTCCATGATATTCTCTGCGGCGTTGAACTCCTCATACTTTGCTGCAGGCTTCGAGGTGAGATTGAGATAGAAAGTGCCGAGGTCGCCGAGCTGCACCTTCTTGCTCTGTGCCACGAGTTCGAGCAGACAGTCCACGAACGACATCATCACTCCCGACACTACACCTCTTGGGAATCCCACGTTGTGGTTTGCCATGTGGGTGATGAGCTCGTCGAAGGTCACAGTGTCGATGTGTTTCGCCTTCGCATACCACATCTGGTAGAATTTAGAGTCTGCAACGTTGTTCTGGAACAACTGATAATAAAGCTTGCCATTCTGTACTTTTGACATGATAATAAATTTTTAAGGGTTAATGATAATTGTTACTTGTTCAACGGGTAGTTCCGTTTTACATTTGCAAAGTTACAACATCCCCCAGGCGAGTTTTACGGTTATGGCGTGTTAGCGTTGGTTGATTAAAGTTATAGTTGAAAGAAAGTTCAGTTTAGGGGTAAAATACCAAGAAATAATTCGTAAAAGAATCAGATAAATGATAATTTACGTGCAAG
>NZ_FR892479.1:0-3293 GCF_000436015.1 Prevotella sp. CAG:592
AATATGGGACCAGATGGTTGACGGTTTTATTGAATTTTGATTACAAGCTGATGTGTTTTTCGTATATTTAGTATGCAGCCTTCAGTTTTAAAATTATTTGTAATAATTCAACCGTATTTTTTGTTTTTCTGATATGCTTTATCAGGCTTTATTAATTATTTGTACTAATAATAATCCCCTATAGCAATATACTATAGGGGATAAGAAGTTATATTGTTTTTATACTTTATACCAAATATTGATCACTGATACTTTCGTTGTTGATAACTCTAGTGATTGTTTCAGCAAACATGTCAGCAACTGAGAGCTGCTTTACTTTAGCACAACGCTGTGAGTATGGTATTGAGTCGGTGAATACAATTTCCTCAAGTGCAGAATCCTGAACGCGCTCACTTGCAGGTCCACTCATTACACAGTGTGATGCACAAGCTCTGACGCTCTTGGCACCTGCTTGCTTCATGATATCTGCAGCTTTTGTAATAGTTCCTGCTGTGTCCACCATGTCGTCGATTATAATTACGTTCTTGTCTTTAACTTCACCGATAATCTGCATGCTTTCTACAACATTTGCTCTTGCACGTGTCTTGTTGCACAGAACCAGAGGACAGCCGAGATATTTAGCATAAGTGTTAGCTCTTTTACTTCCACCTACATCAGGAGAGGCAATTACCATATCCTTAAGGTGTAGGCTCTGGAGATATGGGAGAATTACACCTGAAGCATAGAGGTGGTCTACTGGTACATCAAAGAATCCCTGAATCTGGTCAGCATGGAGATCCATTGTTATCAGTCTGTCAATTCCTGCAACGCTGAGCAAGTCTGCAACAAGTTTGGCACCGATGCTTACACGTGGCTTGTCTTTTCTGTCTTGTCTTGCCCATCCGAAATAAGGAATTACAGCATTGATGGTCTTTGCTGAAGCACGCTTGGCAGCATCAATCATCAATAACAGCTCCATCAAGTTGTCAGAGTTTGGAAAAGTGCTTTGAACGAGAAATACGTCGCGACCGCGGATTGACTCCTCATATGACACTGCAAATTCTCCGTCAGAGAATTTCGTGATGAGAAGATTTCCAAGTGGACATTTTAAGCTTTGGCAGATTTTCTCTGCCAGGTACCTTGAATTTGTACCTGAGAACACCATGAAAGAGTTTTTATCACTCATTTTATTATTTATTTTGTTAGTTATGTTATTTTTCTTTTTTTAGATTTATGATTAAGATGTGGCTTTATGCAATTTTTCGAAATGCGCCATAAGCCTTTTATAGTCGATTTCTTTGTGGATGTCGAAACGGTTCCACAAATCATTGCAAATAACTACGCCTCCGAATCCTAATTCTTTTGCAATCTTAATATTATCTAAGTTCGTTTCACCGTAGGCATATATCCTTTTGTCTATGAATCCATTGCTTGATGCTGATTCTAGTTCTTTCAGCGACAATCCATCGCAGGTTCTGATGTCTGGATTGTCTTGGAAGTTGCATTTCAGAAACAGATATTCTGATTTTTTCTTGAAATCCTTTATTTGTGACAATTCCGTACATGTCCTGCTATATTTACCTTTATAGTCGTAGGGCAATTGCTCCGAAGGGGAATCAATATGTATCTTGCCAAGGCCGTACTCATTCTTAAGGTAGTAATGGTCATGAACGGTTATCTTACGGTAATAATTTTCAGGCAAGAGTGACAGCAAGCGCTCCGAGTACATAGGGGTGGATTGTGGCTTGTATAAATGTAAGTCGTCCATCCCCTCCTCAAAGAGAGTGGTCAATATCTTGTCCTCTTCCACAAAAAAAGTGGGCTTTGTCATTATAACAAGCTTCATTGCGTTTTTACTTTAGTGTTGCAAAAGTATGAATTTTATCCTAATAATACAATTTTGCAACTATAAAACTTTATCTTTGCACTATATTTTTGATTTTTAATTGATGAGTAAGATAAAATGGATAAGAAAATCGACGTTTTAGAAGATTTGAACAAACCGATGTTTGTTGTTGAGGAAAGACTTTTGCGCAGGAATCTGTCTTTGATAAAGTCTGTTGCTGACAGGGCTGGAGTAGAGATCATTTTGGCTTTCAAAGCATTCGCACTTTGGAAAACATTCCCGATTTTCAGGGAATACATTAATTCTACGACTGCCAGTTCTTATGCCGAGGCGAGGTTGGCTTATGAGGAGTTTGGCGCTCCTGCCCACACTTATTCTCCTGCTTATACAGATTATGAAATTGAAGATATTGCCAGAATGTCAAGTCATCTTACTTTCAACAGCTTGTCGCAATTTGGGCGCTTTGCAAAACTTGCAAAGGATACTAATCCAGGGCTGAGCATTGGATTGAGGGTTAATCCGGAATATTCGGAAATAGAAACGGAGCTTTATAATCCTTGTGCCAAAGGTTCCAGATTTGGTGTGCTGGCTTCTGATCTTCCAGATGTACTTCCTGAATTTATCGAGGGCTTCCACTGTCATTGTCATTGTGAGAGTGGCGCTGATGTGTTTGTACGCACATTGGAGCATATTGAGGGGAAATTCTCAAAATGGTTCGGCCAGATCAAATGGATAAATTTTGGTGGAGGTCATTTGATGACGAGAAAAGATTATGACGTAGAATTGTTGATTGATACATTGAAAAGTTTCAGAAAGCGTTATCCGCATCTGAAAGTTGTGATGGAACCTGGTAGTGCTTTTGCGTGGCAGACCGGACCGTTGGTTGCCCAAGTTGTGGATGTCGTGGAGAATTTTGGCATAAAGACGGCAATTCTTAATGTTAGTTTTACTTGCCATATGCCAGATTGCTTGGAGATGCCATACATGCCGGTAGTACGAGGTGCTGAAATTTTGGATGATCAGACTGCTTCAAAAAATGAGAAAATCACTTCACCTTATATATATAGGCTCGGAGGCAACAGTTGTCTTTCAGGGGATTTCATGGGAAAATGGTTGTTTGACCATGAATTGAAAGTAGGAGAGAGTCTGATTTTTGAAGATATGATACATTATACTACCGTTAAAACAAACATGTTTAATGGTGTTTCTCATCCTTCGATCGCAATTCTGAAAGAAAATGGTGAATTTCAAATTTTGCGCGAATTTGGCTATGAAGACTATAAAAATAGGATGAATTAGCCTAAATATGTAAAAATATCAGCAAAAATCCACTTTTTTTAGAAAAAAAACATGGAAATATTTGGAGGTTATTCAAAAACTCCTTACCTTTGCAACCGCATTTAGAGAAATGCACATTACAACAATAAAGTAATGGAAAAAGCGGAAATAGCTCAGTTGGTAGAGCACA
>NZ_FR892480.1:0-2259 GCF_000436015.1 Prevotella sp. CAG:592
ACGTATAACAAAAGCAAACGTGACAATTCGAAATATTCGATAGATGGAGGTCATGTATTCTTGGGAAAAGGGCGCATTGTCAGAGAGATAGTAGCTTGCTTTATAAAGCAGCATCCAAATTTAACTTTCGAGCAACTTTCGCAAATTTTTCCTGACAACTTACAAGGTTCCTATGGAGTATTGCGTACGATGTCCGACATAGCCTCTTCTTCACAGAACAAGAAAGATTTGATGTCGCGTTATACTATGTCATCAGAAAAATCTATACTAACAAGTTCTGATGGCATTAAGTTCGTAGTTTCCAATCAATGGGGTGCTTACAATTTCATCAATTTCCTTGACCATATAAAGGGAATGGGATGGATTGTAACAGACATAAGCAAAAAACCATAAACAGACGTGATAATGTATAAATACAATAAGAATAAGTCATTGAAAGATTGTATTGAAGGAAAGAAGAGGATTCTTTATCTATATCCTATGAGAAAGGAAAGACGGAGAAGTAATTTTGACATTAACATTTCTTTCTTAAGAAAATACAACTTAGAAAATGAGCTTGGATTAGAAGAAGTCATAATAAGAGAAATCGCTCATAAATTTACTTTATGGGAGAAACATTTTGTGCTTTCGCTCAATCTCGGATACGAAGAATTCAGAGAAAAAGTAATTTGGCTCGATTATGATGAAATATTGGAATTGTATATAGAGGCCACGGCTCACCCATCAGTGAAGCCATTTTGGCAAAGTAAAAATAATTATTCGTTTTTTATGAACAAAATACTTCCACAAATAAACAATTTGATATAGCCCAATAATCAATTCCTCTTCTTGAATGTAAATCAGACAGTGGAAAAACTTGAACTCCAGGCACAGATGAAGAGATTGGAAGATGTTGCTGCATGGCGATTGATGAAGTTGCACCAAAGATTGCTTACGAAGCATCACGAAACGTTTTGGATTGAAGTGGAAAACGAGAAACATGACGGCAAGGAATACTTTAGGTATAAGCAGATTGAGCACACAAAGAATCCTAATGTCGGACAGTTTGATGTGCTTATTGAGCAGAATATCATAACGGTAGACTTACTGCTATGTCGTCCAAGTGGACATGGTGATACATATTCTTTCAAGATCAAAAAGAAAGGAATGCCCTTACTTTTCCCTGAGAGCGTGATATATAATTTGTAGCTTTAAAGAATTTGCCTATGGCTGAAATCAAGTATCAATAACCTGTTGGCGGAATTAATTTAGGGTCTTCAAGAATTTGGAGTGATGGCATATTAAATATATCTATAATTTTTTATAATTATCTCGTATAAGTTGTTTACAGCAAAGAGTATTACTCAATACATGGGCTATTAAAACAATATCTTCTTACATTATATGCAAATTAAGATTTTATGTTCTCTTAGTTTTGTATATTAAGGGTTTTGTGGAAACGGAATTTTCTAAATTGCTGATGTCCACCATTAATCGTTCATCACTCCAAATACCGAATGAGCCATATATCATTGATTATGAAGTATTTTAAATATATAATGTGTGTATTGTTCGTTTTTCTAATCACGAATCTGCATTCACAGGATAATGTTGCAGTGAAGCAGTTACCTGATTTAGGCGATTTGACAAGAAGGATGGAATTCTATGTAGAATCTGAAGATTCAGTTTCTGCATATTCTTTTGTTTTTTATAAGTATGGACCGACAATGTTAGGAATGTCTATTCATTGTGATTTAGATAGTAAAGAATCTGACAAAGAGGCGGAGGTTTTGCCTGATGACACGACAGCAGTATCTAAGTTCCAGAAAGCCAAAAGAACGAAGTATAAGAAAAATGATTACAATACTTTTTTACATGAATTTTCTTGTTGCATGAAAAGGGCATCTTCTGAATATGAATTATCAGAATTAAAACAAATATTATTTGAGCTTACTTGTTTTCAAGACAAATCTTATGAAGTTGCAAAAAACTTAATAAAAAATAACGACACAGGAAAGCCTTCTTGTTCAGAAGTTGAATATGCCATAAACAATACATCTTTGACGTATGATTTTGATGATATTTTAAAGCAATACAACTTAAAAATATCTAAAGTAATTTGTGGTGACAGCCCTATTATTATATTTAGAAGAACAGATTTAACAGACTTAGGAAAGAGAAACTATGATAGAGAATTGGGATTGTCCGTCCTCGTCAGAATTAGACTTGATAAATTAAGTTTGCCGTAAACCCTTTTCATCAGCAAACCATCCAGACAAT
>NZ_FR892481.1:0-4922 GCF_000436015.1 Prevotella sp. CAG:592
ATTTAGCGTGATTTCTAATCGTCTGATTTGCCGTAATATAATGTTAAAAAATATTACAAACTATTTGAGGTATTGAAATTAATTCCTATTTTTGCAACGCTATTTCGGAAATATTATGAACAAACAATAAAAACACTTGTGATTGTCGTAACCTTAGACGCTTCCAAAACAGTTATTGTACTGACATTATTGGGTTATCGGCTTTCAATGGTTTTCCCGTGGAAATAGTTCCTGCGGTATCGACCATTCAAGTATTCTAAATATTGTGAGATAAAACAACGAAACTTTTTTTTTATTTATATAACTATTAAAAATGTGAAAAATATTTACTTTACTTTTTGTTGTCTGCCAGTTGGTATGTACATCATCAAGGTGCGCACGGCAGACGGCAATGTACAGAGTGTAAAACTTAATATCAATAAATAATCATTATGAGAAACAACAGAAATAAGTTGTTTCTGTTATCCATCGCAAGTCTTCCCCTCTTTGCGGGGGACTTGTTTGGCATGACAGGAACTCCATTGATGCCATCCCCACAGGCTGTTATCACCAAGGCAACAGTAACAAAGAAAGATGCAGGTATGCGTCTCGGTCCGAGTGAGACATATAAGAGCATTGGCAAATACTGTATCCCTGTATCACAGGTTGAGGAAGACACTCCAGTGTCTCACACCATGTGTCAGGCTATCCGCCTCCCGGCAAGCCTGCTCAACAAGTATGTCGGCTGCAAGATCGACTCTATAGAGGTTGTGCTCGGTGCAAGAACCGGTAATGGCCTGGCTCCTGACGACGAGGCAGTAGAGGGTGTGAAGCGTGGCAATGGTCTCACTGCTTTCGTATGTAAGGATCTTGACAAGGTAATCAAGGGAGATGTCCTCACTTCGGTATCTACACAGGATTACGCTTCCGGTTACAACAAGTTCAAGTTCAACAACTCTGTGACCATCGAGAAAGACCAGGATCTCTATCTCGGTTATTATATCACCCTTAAACCAGGCGAGAACCTCGACGCCGTCGCTTTCGACGATCCTATCGTGATGGGTTATTCCGGTGAGAAGGGCAACTCGTTCCTCGCCCTCGACTTCTACTGGCAGAGCAACAGCAGTTTTCCTACGGCTGTGAACGGACAGCCATATTATATGAACGCTGCCATCCGCGGTATCGCTTCCGGCGACAAGTTCCCTGACGGTGACGTAGGTCTCATCAGCCTCTCTTCTGGCAACGACTACTACGTGGAGTGCAATTCACCAGCCACATATCAGGCTAAGATCCGCAACTACAGTCCTGAGACTGTGAAGAGCATGGAGTTCTCTGTATCAGTAAACGGCAAGGAGTCTGACAACGTAGTGTTGAACGACCTCAACGTGCCGAGTCACGAGATCACCACTATCGACGTGCCAGGCGTGAAGATCAACCATGAGGGTAACCTCGACGTGAAGCTCACTGTAAAGAAGGTGAACGGTGTTGACGATTCGGATGTTGCCGACAACGATATGACTTCAAGCAGCTTCGCATATCGCGAGGGCGGTCAGATCCTTCGTCGTAACGTGCTCCTCGAGCAGTTCACATCAGAGGGCTACAGTGAAGCAGAATTTGTGGACGAGTCATACAAGGAGTTCCTGGCAGACCAGAGCAACGTTATCTGGGTTAAGCACCATGTCAAGACTAAAGGTGGCTTCATAGACCAGTTCGTTACCGACTTCGAGAAGAAATATGTTTCTCTCTATGGCGGTGCTTCAACATTCTTCCCGGCAGCTTGTTTCGACCGTATGAAGTTCCTCGGCATGCAAGATCCAGGTCCTGCTTACTTTGTAGAGAGCAATGTGGCATTTGAAGCTATGCTCGGCAACGTGAACCTGATTCCTTCGTTCGCAGAGCTTAACGTCCGTCCAAAGCACAACGAGGCTGACAACACTATCACCGTCAAGGTGAACTTGAACACTCAGGCTAATGTGATGCCTGGTCAGACAGACCTCCGCCTCACTACATGGCTCGTTGAGGACGGTATCGTGAGCACAGAGCAGAAGGGCGTAAGCGGTGAGTATATCCAGGACGGTGTTATCCGTGCCGTGCTCAGCGAGGACGTTTGGGGTGACAAGGTGGACATCAGCAGCTACTCTGCAAGCAAGGAGTACAGCATCGCTGTTGATCCAAAATGGAACCTCGCAAACATGCGCGTCGTTTCATTCCTGAGCAACTACGATCCTTCAAACAAGGTTTACCAGCTCTACAACAGCCGCGAGTCTAAGGTACAGGTGTCTTCAGACATCAGTTCTGTAGTCCGCACCCCAGACTCTATGGTAACAGTGACCGACGGCAACGTTGAGGCTATCAACGGCAACACACTGGTTGGCGTTCACGACCTCTCCGGCCGTAGCTTCACTGGCAAGAACCTGCCTAAGGGTATGTACATCGTTACAGTTTCTGACGGCAAGCAGCAGTCTGCTGTCAAGGTTGTAGTGAAGTAATATGAACGACCACGTGATGAATGATCCGCGCCGCAAGTGATTGCAGAATCCGGCGGAGTGGATGATCAGAAGAACGAAAAGCGACGGATAATCAGTTTTCCGTCAGCTACAGATACAAGTCTAAGCTCCAGGGTGAAAATTCCCTGGGGCTTATTCCCCAAACACACGTACAGACACAGTCAACTTGCTCGTCTCAAGTAATGCTTATTGACACAAGAAGACATTACCTTTATTAGTAATAACTAACAATACTTTCACAATGAGAAAAAGCTTACTTATATTCCTTTCTCTCTTGCTCTTCTCCACGTCAGCACTTGCAGTGGAAAGAGTGATCAAATTATACAGCGAACGGCGAGCAGGTGGAGAATACCAACCTCAAGAGCGGACTCTATGTGGTGAGAGTGGTGAAAGACGGAAATACAATGACAAAGAAAGTGTTAGTGAAATAATTAATCCTTTATTTAATCTATAAGAACTTAAAAATGAAAAGACTATCATTGATCCTCATGGCAGTGCTCATGTCAGTTACCGTAGCGCTTGCCGATCAGTATTGCTTCTTCGGCTACGGCACAACCACACAGACTGGTGTGCTCACGGAGAACACATCAGCTAAGTGTGCTATCTACATTCCGGCAGAAGTGGCAAGCCGCTACAAGGGATGCTACATCAACAAGGTGAGAGTGGGTCTCGCATCAAGATCCACCACTCTGAAGGTGTTTATCACCAAAGACCTCAACTCTTATGACGTTACAGGTACATCAGACGCAGCATATAGCGGAACTAACGACGTGCAGACAACAGAAAAGTTTCAGATCAGCGGAGAAGAGGGCTTCTACGTAGGTTATGAAGTGACAGGTACAGCTCCTATCGTTGCCGTTTCTAACGTGTACAACGAGAACGGTTGCTGGGCTGACCTCGGCGACGGATGGAAGAACTATGCTGCAGAGGGCGAAACAAAGTCTCCAGTGCTTTGTCTCGACGCTCGTATCAGCGGTGAAAAGGTGCCACTGGACGCTTGTCTGATATCTGCAAACAGCACAGTTTCTACAGTCGGCGAGCCAGCAACACTCTCTGCTACAGTAAAGAACCAGTGCTATACCAAGATCACGAAGCTCAGCGTGGCTTACTCTATCGACGGTGGCGAGGAGAAGACAGCCGAGAGCGGCAAGATAAGCATCCTTACAGGTAAGGACGCAGTCGTTACATTCACTGACCCGGAGGCTAATCTGGCTCTTGGCGTGCACGACGTGAAGATGCGTATCCTTCAGGTAAACGGCAAGGACGACGAGGTGGCTGACAACAACAGCGGTGAGTCTCTCATCAACGTTCTGCAGTTCGTTCCCGGCAAGCGTCTCTTCGTTGAGGAGCAGACCGGTATCGACTGTGGCTTCTGTCCACGTGGTATCGTAGGATTCCAGTATATGAGCGAGAAATATCCTTCACAGTTCGTTGGCGTTGCAGTACACTGCTATGACAGCAATGGTCCTCTCGCTCCATCAGACTATGCTGATTTCGTAAGAAATCTGATCAACGGCGGTTTCCCTGGCTCTACAGTAATGCGCCAGAACTCGACATCTCCATCAGGCGACAACCTGGAGGCAATCCTGAAGAACCTCAGCAAGATTACTCCAGAGATGCACATCGATGTAGAGTCTAAGCTCTCTGCAGACGAGAAATCTGTTGACGTTACAGCAATGGTAACTCCTCTCATCAAGAAGGCAGGTGCACGCTACAAGCTTGGTTTTATCCTCACTGAGGACAATGTGACAGGTTATAGCCAGGCAAACAACTTCTCAGGTGGCTCATACGGCGAGATGGGTGGCTGGGAGAACAAGGGTGGCTATGTAAGCGACCCATTGCAGCATGTTGCCCGTGCTACCTTCGGTTATGAGGGTATCGAGGGAAGCATTCCCACAGAGTTCAACCTCAACGAGGTAATCAACTACAACGTTCAGATTCCTATTCCTTCAACAGTTCAGAACAAGAAGAACCTCAACGCTATCGCTATCCTCATCGACTCTCTCACAGGTTATGTAGACAACGCCGCTGAGGCACACGTCGGCGCTAACTCTGCAGACTGCATCGAGACAACAGAGAATGCCGCTTCACCAGTGGTACGCATCCAGAACGGCAACCTCGTTGTTGACGGTTACAACGGAAACGTTAAGGTTTATACCCTCGACGGAACACAGGTTGCTCCAACATCTCTCTCTCACGGCATCTACGTAGTGAAGGGTGAGGGCGCCCAGCAGTTCGTGAAGCGTATCGCTTACTAATCAGATATCTGTGCGTCGCTTACTAATCAGATAAAAAGCGCATCGTTTCATAACCTGATAGTTTTCTCTATCAGTTAGGAAACTTCTCGCAATACTTTAAAGTGTATCAAGTTCGGGACCGTCCCGTTTCTTGATACACTTTTTCAGTTCAACCCGAATCGGTCGTTAGGGCTTGCTT
>NZ_FR892482.1:0-50559 GCF_000436015.1 Prevotella sp. CAG:592
CCCTTAAATGGGCTCAGGTGGAGTCGCAATAGCGGCTCTGCCAACTGTGATATGCCTCAAAGTGTCGTTTTCGGACGGCCTGGGGGGTGGGAAAAAACTGATTGCCATTTCAATGAAGATGACAAGGGGTGCTCTTTGGTTTTGCTAAATACTGAGAAGGGGAAAAATATATTCGAAGATGTGAAAGACCAACTAAACACAATATCCGTTAGAATAGAGAATTGTTTACAGCCCAATTTACAGCGCCCCACTGTAATAAACGAGAAGCGTGATGCGTTTGAGCGCGATTACGAAGAACGGGGATTCAAATATGTATTCTTCAAATATGGCAAAGATGGTATGCGGTATAAGTTGAAACAAATGAAGGCAGACGTTAAGCAAAAACTCAAGAGACTACTGAAAAGATGAAAATAGGAATCATAACATTTCATTATGCACACAATTATGGTGCGGTACTGCAGGCTTATGCCCTTAGTACCAGATTGTGTCTGGAGGGGTATGATGCCAAAATAATTGACCTAAGGCGTTCCTTCATATATAACCAATACCTACCATTGGAATTTTCTTATTTTTATAACAATTATAGGGAGAATAACTCGATAGTATTGTCGTTGCTAAAGTCTTGTAAATGTTATTGGAATAATCGGAAAAGGAATGTACAATGGAAGCGTTTCGACAAATTCATAAACAAACAATTGCCTACCACGAAACGAGTCTATAAAATTGAAGACATAGACAAACTGAAATTGGATGTTTATATTTCTGGTAGTGACCAAATTTGGAATAAAAAATTGACAAATGGATTTGATCCATTATATTTTTGCAATGGATTTGGTGTAGATAAGCAAAAATTAGCTTATGCCGCCAGTAATGGTTCAGAACTTGTAGAGAAATCTAAATTGGAAGAATTCAATTCTCTTATATCTAATTTTGATGCAATTAGTGTTAGAGAAAAAGGATTGTCGGATTTCTTAAATGCAAATGGTATTAAAAGTGTTAATGTTCTTGACCCAATATTCCTTTTGGATAAAAATGATTGGGCAAAGATCTGTTCGCCGATAAGTTATTCTGACTATCTGTTGACGTATTCATTCAGCGAAGAGCCAAGTTTCTTCTCTGATGTATTAGACTTTGCGAAATTAAAAGGACTGAAAGTCGTTAGCATTTTGTTTCATCATCGTGATGATATCGATACAGACATAATACAGATAACAGATGCAGGACCTATGGAATTCTTGGCATATTTCAGAAATGCGTCATTTGTCATTACTAATTCTTTTCATGGAACGGCATTTTCAATACTTAATGAGAAACAATTTATATGTGTGCCGCCTAGAAAAGGTCGTGGAAGAATAGATTCATTGCTTAAAAGCCTTGGACTTACAAGTAGAATACAAAATGGGGCTTTTCATATGGATGATTCTATTGACTATAAATATGTCTTGTCAGAACTGAATGTATTAAGAGCTTCGTCTATGTCGTTTTTGAAATCTAATTTGAAGATAAAGTGATGAATATATCTTTATGCACAGATGAAAACTTTGTCATGCCTGCATTGGTATGTATAACATCCATATTTGAAAACAATAAGGGTGAGCATTTCTCTGTCTATATTCTGACGGATGGCATTTCAGAAAAGGCAGAATTGAAATTCTTACGTTTGGCTGATATATATAAGCAGGAGATATTTATCAAGACTATTGACAAGAGATGCTTTGATGGTTTGACTGTCAATGAGCGTTTTCCTGTCTCTATGTACTATCGCTTTTTGTTGCCTGATATGCTTCAAAAAGAAGAAAAGGTGCTTTACCTTGATTGTGACATCATCGTGAGACATTCATTGAAACCTCTTTATGATATAGACCTATATGGCAAAGCTATTGCTGCGGTTGTTGCTGAGAGTTGTGACGATATTGTTTTTGAGAACACGCTTTTACTTGAAGGAAAATATTTCAATTCTGGAGTATTGCTGCTAAACCTTGAATATTGGCGCAAAAATGATATTGCAAAGAAACTTATCGGATGGGTTGCCGATAATCCGGACAAATGTTCTTTGCCTGATCAGAACGCACTAAACAAAATATTGGACGGCAGTGTTGTTTATGCAGATTACACATACAATTATCAAGAATGGTGGTTTAGAGATTCCTTAGTCCATTATATGCACTATAGCAAGTGGAATGAAATTAGAGAACGTGGTAAGGATCCTGTAGTTGTGCATTTTTGCGAGGCTGAGAAGCCTTGGTTTACAGAATGTAAAAACCCTTACCGGAATGAATTTCTGTATTATGCAAATTTGCATGACTTTATTGGCTTCAAACTTCAAAAGCGATATGGCTTTACATACCAATGCGCTAATTTCGTAGATCGTATCGGTTTGAAATTCAGATATTGGGCAGAGAAATGGCAGAAGAATATTGTCAAGAATATAAAGATAAGCTAATTGTATGTGTGGAATTTTCGGAACTACACGACGTTACGAACGTAGTATCGTAGAACATAAACTGGAGTTGATGAACTTCCGTGGTCCCGACCATACGGGCATGGAAGTAATCCGAACACCAGATGGCGAGACTCTGACATTGGGACATGTACGTCTGTCTATCATCGACCTTGATTCCCGCAGCAACCAGCCGTTCGTTTATACCGACGATATCAGCATCGTCTTCAACGGTGAGGTGTACAACTTCCTTGAACTGAAGAAACAGTATCTGGGCGACGTCACATTGAGAACAGAGAGCGACACAGAGGTTATCTGTGCTATGTATGAGAAATATGGACTCGACTCTGTGAAACTTTTCAATGGCATGTTTGCTTTCGTTATTTATGATCGTCGAAAGAATATTATGGTAGGTGCTCGCGACCGCTTGGGCAAGAAACCATTCTATTTTTGGCATGAAGGCAGGAACTTCGAATTCGCATCACAGCCTAAGGTCATAAAATATGCCAATGATTTCCATATTGATGCAACAGCCCGCCAGTTCTATCTGCTGCAAGGTGTCATTCCAGATCCTTATAGCCCATTTGAGGAGGTGAAGAAATTGAGAGCAGGTGAATGTTTTACCTTCAATCTCGCTTCAGGCAAACTCGATATACAGACTTATTGGGATGTAGACTCTAATTCATGTGGTTTTTCTGCTCCAAAATCATATGATGAAGCAAAGCAGATGGTCAAAGATCTGCTCTTTGATGCCGTTCGCCTGCGACTCAATGCGAATGTGCCGGTAGGTACATTCCTGTCTGGAGGTATCGACTCTTCATTGATTTGCGCCATCGTTTCAAAGTTCAACAAAGACTTATGTGCATATACTGCAGGCTTCGACAACCAGCAGTTTGACGAGAGTCATTTTGCTGTTGACGTAGCGCGCTCCTTGGGTGTACCTATTAAGGTTTGTCCGTGTACCGGTGACGACCTCATGAATGTTTTCAACGATTATATCACCTATTTTGACGAGCCGTTTGCCGACGACAGTCTGATACCGAGTAGTCTTGTTGCAGAAAAGGCACGCCAGGACGTTACAGTGATTCTTGGTGGCGATGGTGGTGACGAACTCTTCTATGGCTATCCCAAATACGAATGGACAAAGGCACGTCTGCATCAATACAAGAAACCGTATTGGCTTCGTAAGCTATTCACACCATACTTCAAGCATAAGGGTGGAGAGGGAGAGGTTATGCAGTCTACCCAGCACGACTATGCCGACGTGTATCGTAGCCTTGGTATGTTCTGTTATGATATGGGAGGCGCGGAGAAGTTCGACCGTATCACTCTTGGCAGGCAACAGCCCGACATGAAATACCTGCAGAACAAGCAGCGTGGCATCCTTGCATATAGCGATTACGACATGAAGACATTCATGAACGCCGTAAACCAGAAGGTTGACCGTGCCACAATGCGCTGCAGCATGGAGCTTCGTAGCCCAATCATGGATTATCGTGTGGTAGAATACTCTCGTCTTTTGCCTTATGAGTATATGATTAATGGTGAACTTGGCTTGAAACGAATATTGAAGGATATCCTCTATGAAATGGTACCAAGAGAGTTGCTCGACCGCCCGAAACGCGGCTTTGTTCCGCCAACCAAAGACTGGTTCAGAGGCGAAATGAAACAAAATTTGTTTGATACCGTATCACAAGATAACCTCACGAATTTATTGCCGGAATTGAATGCAGACAAATTCATCGCTTTAAGAGATGCGTTTGTGAACGGCAGGGAATTTAGCTCACGTATGTTCTTCACGGCATATACATATATAAAGTGGTTTAACAAATACATGTAAACTTTGTAATTATGAAAACAAAAATTGTATATGCCTTAATCGCTTCTGAAAATGATTTGTTTTTGGAAGAGTGTTGGACGTCGATATATTCTCTAAGAACATTCCACGATGATGCTCATGTGGTGTTATTAGTTGATCAAAATACTAAACAATACATAGAACAATTTGAAGATTTCTGTAAATTGATAACAGAAATAACAGTTGTTCCAGTACCGGAAGAGTATACTGCAAAACAAAAGTCAAGAGAATTAAAGACCAAAACGAGACTCTATGTAGATGGTTCTATGCTTTTTCTTGACAACGACACTGTGATATGCAAACGATTGGATGAGATCGACAACCTAACGTGTGACATCGCTGCTGTGCCTGAAAATCATTTGCCTCTTGCCAATATGCCATTTAAACCATTAGGTTCTGTAAAGTCTGTGTTTGGTATAGACGCATCAGACAGTAAGTTCTATTTTAATTCGGGTGTCATATATGCTGCTGATAACGAGCTTATACGTTCTTTCTTTAAGAAGTGGAATGAAAACTGGAAATTCTCTTGTTTTGAAAAGGAAAATTCTCAAGACGAACCTTCGTTCTTAATGGCGAACCGAGAATTTGGTAACATTATTGAAGAATTGCCAGGAATTTATAATGCTCAAGTGCAAATGAGCTTAAAGTATTTTGCAGATGCTGCGATTGTTCACTGGTGGCACATGAACTTCATAGAGAATCAAGACTATTCCCCATACTTTTCTCAATCAATATATAAAACCATCAAGCGAGAAAGGAGAATTAGTGAAGAAACAGATTGGCTGATACGTAATTGTAAACAATCATTTGTTTCTCCAAGTATGCCGGTCGGCATTGACCAGATGTACTTTTTGTTCTCTCCAGCAGGCAAAATCTTTAATAAAATTTACAAGGAGGGCGGAGTAGCATCAGCACTTATGCTTAAAGTGTCAACGCTGCTTGAGAAAATCCATAACATAACAAATCGAAAGAAATGATTTCTGTTATAATACCTGCTTATAACGCAGCCGGAACCATTCGTCGATGTATACAGTCTGTTCTTGAACAGACATACGCGGAATGGGAGATGATAATAGTTGACGATGGTAGCAAAGATGATACTTTAGGCATTTGTCAGTCTTATGACGATAGTCGGATACGAGTCTTACATAAAGAGAATGGAGGTGTGAGTTCTGCCCGTAACATGGGATTGAATTTAGCTCAAGGTGATTATATCGCTTTTATTGATTCCGATGACTTCATAGAGACCGATTATCTACAACACTTGTTACATGGCTTGGGTTATGATATTGTTATTACTGGCTTTTACTATGGTGCAGTTCCCGAAGCCTCTTGCTTTAAATTCCAACTGTCAGACAAGCAAAAGGTTAGTCAAGAACTTTCAAAACTGATAAATGCAGATCAGCTCTGTTTCCCTTGGGGACGTTTGTTCAAGCGTTCTATTTTAGAGCAATATCAGATACGCTTTGATGAACAAATGCGTTTCGCCGAAGACAATGTTTTCAATTGGGAGTTTCTTTGTCATGCCGAGTCCATTTATATAGATTCTACACAGAAAGACTACCATAAGTCTGCTGATGAAGGCGAAAGCGGCTATAATCTATCCTTTGAAGAAATGGAATATGTAGATAGCCAATTGTTTAAGTTAGCTAATAGATTGGAACTCTACTATAATGTTCCACTAAATTTGGGAACTAAGCAATTAATGCATGTCTTGTTCCTTAAAGATATGCTGCAGTTGACAGCAAGTCAATGGTATGAATACTATAAGAAATACCACACCAAAGGAACAAAAAGTGAGGGTTATAGCTTTATCATGCAGACAATTTATTACATGACATTGGCAAAAATCTCTCAAACAAAAGATAAAAGCATAAAAAAGCAAATGCTGAAGCAATTGGATTGTTTTATCGATAAACCTCTAACAATGTTGACTTCATCATCAATAAAAACACGATTCCTTATACCATTTGTCAAAATGAAAATGAATGGAATTGTATTGAAGCTTATTAACAAAATGTAGACATCAAAAACTGATAAAATCTATTTTAAAATGATTACTGTAGTAATACCTTTATATAACAAGGAGACGTCAATTGCACAGTCTTTGAAGAGCGTGCTCTCTCAAGAGTATGATGACTTTGAAGTGGTGATAGTTGATGATGGTTCTACAGACGGATCGGTTGGCGTTGTTGAGGCTATAAACGATTCTCGCATCCGACTGATAAAGCAGGAGAACGGCGGACCGAGCAAGGCTCGAAATACAGGAGTGAAGAATGCGAAAGGCGAGTGGATTCTATTCCTTGATGCTGATGACGAGATGTTGCCAGGGGCATTTGAGCTCTTTAGTGAAAAGATACAAAAACATACTGATGTAGATATGTTTCTTGGTGAGGTGATTGTCAACAATGGCAAGAAAGAGTGTTTAGCTGTTGAATACAAGGAAGGTGTTGTTGGCAATCCGTTCAAAGCTCATGCTTTTGGTCGTTTGTTTCAATGCTCAGGCACTACAGTATACAGAAAAACGATAGTAGAAGAAAATCCATTTGACGAGCGAGTGCGTCGATATGAGGATCTGCAGCGAATTTTCAAACTGTATCGCAAATACAGACTTTATCTCTGTCACAAACCGGTAGCAAAGTTCAACTTGGAGTTCTCCGCAGCCTCTCGTGCCCGTAAGGACATAAAAGAAGACTTCTTAGGTTATCTCGATTTCAAAGGCAAATCGTTTTGGGAGAAGATGGCGTTGTATGCGTTTTATCTCGGTGAGCGCAACTACTATCCAGAGCAATGCAGAAAGCTGTATCCTGGGCTGCATCGCAGATACGATTGGTTGTTGCTGTATAAGTTAATTCACTTCTTAAAATAGAATGACAAAATTATTAGCAATAATAAAGAAGCTGCCGGTTTTAAGTAATCTGCTCCTCTATTTATGGCAGAAATGGCATAATGGCAAAAAAGTTAAGTTCTGGTACTCTACACATATATCCTATCGTTGTGGCTTTGAGGGAATGAACATGGTTGGTCCACATACCGATTTCTTTGGTTCCTTAGGATATGGCTCGTATATCGGTGGAGGTGGAATGGTTAGTGCTGAGGTAGGGCGCTTTACGTCCATCGGTCCAAACTGCCGATACATCAATGCTACCCATGCTTATAAGGCGCCGTTCGCTACAACATGTCCTTTGTTCTTTTCTAAAAGCAACGGAAACAATCCGCAAGGCAAGACGTTTGCTACAGAGCAGATGATAGAGGAGTTCAAGTTCTATGATAAAGCCAGAGAACTTGTAAACAAAATCGGTAACGACTGCTGGCTTGGTTCCAACGTCACTTTAATTGGTGGGGTAGAGATACACGATGGAGCGGTAGTCCTTGCCAATGCTGTGGTTACAAAAGATGTTCCGCCGTATGCAATTGTAGGTGGTGTACCTGCCAAAGTCATTGGCTATCGTTATGATGACGAAACAATTCAGTTCCTACAGAAAACCAAATGGTGGAATAATAAACAGGAATGGTTTGAAAAGAACTGGAGACTGCTGAATGATATAGAAGCATTGAAAGAATATTTTAATTTGAATTATAAATAATAAATTAGATGTTGTTCTGCCAATTGCGTGGCAGCTGGTAACCCGTGCAGGGTGATAAAGAATTTAAAATAATGAAACAACGATATTGATTATATCGACCGAATGAAGGGCATGGCAATCTTCTTGGTTGTCATGGGACATGTTTACGTAATGGTTTTCAATCAGGGTGAGGATATCACGTACAAATGGATAAGTAGCTTTCACATGCCTTTGTTCATGTTCCTGAGTGGTCTTGTGGCTTGCTCAGGTGTTGTGGTTCCGTATTGGGGCTTTGGAAAGTTGTTCCGGTTGTACACACAGTTTTGAAAAACGCTAAATAGAAGAGCAAATTATATATGCATTAGCGCAGATATGTTTGGATAATAACGCCATTATAACCCCATAGAAACATAAAAATGAAACAAGATGAAATGACAAGTAAAAAGGTTAGCATTATAGTGCCGATATACAACGTTGAGCAATATCTACGGCGTTGTATAGACAGTCTGCTTGCCCAGACATACACCAACATAGAGATTGTGCTCGTTGACGATGGAAGCCCAGACAACTGTGGTGACATCTGCGACGAGTATGCACAGACGGATGCACGCATAAAAGTTATACACAAGAAGAATTGCGGACTTTCGGCTGCACGCAACTCTGGAATGGAAGCAGTGAGCGGCGAATGTGTTGCGTTCATCGACTCGGACGATTGGCTTGAGACGGACGCTGTAGAGTACCTTATGGGGCTTACGGATGGAGAGCGGATAGAGATGGTGATGGCTGGGTATAACATGGTGAACGACAACAGCTCGTGGTGCCCATGCGTAAACACGCAGAAGCGAGAGGTGCTTTCTCGCGATGCTGCTCTTAATGAGATGTTCAGACCGAAGGATTATCCATATTTGGGGTATGTAGCTGGCAAATTATGCCGAACCGATTTGCTGAAGAATGGGAACAAGCGCTTTGACGAGAGTCTGTTCTACCACGAAGACCGTCTCTTCTGTGTGTCGTACCTCTGTGCTGTACGCAACGAAGTGGCTTATATGACACGCCCCGTTTTCAACTACTATCAGCGCAAGGGTAGCCTCATGGGGGCATTATCGAACGGTTACAATCCGAAGTATGTTACCGACTTCTATTCGTATCTGAAGATTCTGGATGAGGTGAAGCGGATAAAGACAAAGCTGCCGGTAAGGCAAATGGTGAAGACCGGCATGTGCTTGTCTTATAAGACTATCATCGGCATGATGATAAACGGCAAGCAGTATGACAAGCAGGCGCATCATGGCATGTTGCGCAAGCTGATAAGCACAGGTGCTGTTTTCCAGTACGTAAAGATGACACTGGTTGCGGTAGCTAAAGATCTGCTGCTCTTTGTGTACCCTAAGGCGCTTATAAAGTAAAGAGTATCGTTTTTGTCCGTTCGTCGGACTGTTTAAATAAGAGTTTAGAAATGAAGAAAATAAAGGCAGTGGCTCCATACGCATTCGGCGGTAAGCCGGGTTTCAAGCATCAGCCGTACGAGGCTTGGGTGAACATCGGCGGACGCACAGCAAAGCCACATTACCCGCCAAAAGTGTTGCACTCGTTGGCATACAATGTAGATTTCCCTTCTTTATGCAAATGCGGAAAGGAGGCACGACTCCGCTTGGTAGAACCCGTAGCATTGACATACGATGCGTTCCCCGATTATATATTCTACGAGATAGTACCGCTCATTTGGGACTGTTGGCCACATTATTTCGGCAAGGTAGCAAAATGGTTGAAAAGACACGATGTGAGAACCGCCATATTCACCTCGTCGCAAACAGCAGATCTCATGCGTAAGGAGTTCCCGAACATGAACATACTCTCCATTCCTGAAGGTATAAACGTTGCTACATACCATGCCGGTAAGAATCTTGCGGAAAGAAATATAGACCTGCTCGAATATGGCAGCATTAAAAGGAACTTCTTCCAGCATTACGTGGCAGGCATCAAACACATGAACAGTCAGAATGCAAACGGCTGTATGCGCACATTCAGCCAACTGCTCGACACTATGGCAGATGCAAAAATAACCATATCGCTTCCGCGATGCGATACGGCGCCCGAAGAAGCCGGCGGTATCGAGACGTTGACTCAGCGTTTTTGGGAAGTGATGCTCTCGCGCAGTGTGCTTCTCGGACGTGCTCCTAAGGAGCTTATCGACTTGGTTGGATACAACCCCGTTGTCACTATTGATAAGGAACACGCCGACGAGCAAGTGATGGATATAGTGGAGCACATCTCAGAGTATCAGGACTTGGTGGACAAGAACCGTGAAACGGCTTTGAGAATGGCTCCTTGGGAAATCAGAATGAAACAAATAATGGAATGGCTGGAAGGTCTGGGGTATGAAAAGTAAACATATAATTATATGAACAAAGCGATAACAGATAGCATAAAATTTATTTGTTGTATAGGAATATTTATACATCATTTTTATCTTCATTCACCATATGTTGGATTCTTAGGACCAACCGCGTGTGTAATATTCTTCTTTCTGAGTGCATACGGAATTAGTGTGTCCTTAGAAAAGAAACCGATGGCATTACTTCCTTTTATAAAGAAAAGGCTATTTAAGATTTATCTTCCTTTGTTGATGATAAATACATTATTTATTTTAGGAACAGGACTGCTATGCAAAGGTTACTTTAGTATCCCAATTTTCAATGTTTTTGGAGATAATATAGATTTTGTGCAAAATGTTTCTACATTGGATCTATTTCTTTACATTGTAGGTATCTATAAAATTGATGGGGTAACCTGGTTCTTGAACGTATTATTTGCCATGTACTTATTTTTATGGTTTATTCATAAAATGGCGAATAAGGCACAAAGGATAATTGTAACAACTATTGCTTATAGCATTTTTGTAATTGGTTGCATAAACATTACCCCCCCCGTTATGTTTGGACTCATTTTTGATCCTTTGGGAATCGTAATAGGTGTTCTTTTTGCAGAGAAAAAGCAACTGATTGAATATATACAATCAAGAATTACCACAAAGTTAATTATCCTAATAGGGATCATAGTTTTTACACTTGGTTTTTTGATGGGAACAATGCAGAATATAGAAGGAAGTTACACAAAGCTAATATTATTAATTGTTGCTGTTTCGTCAATAATTTTTACTACAGCTTTAGCTACGGGCAAACCAACAAAAAAGTTTAGTAGCATTAGTACGTTTTTGGGTGGAATATCATTTTTTGTATATCTAACCCATGAAAAGATTGCCAACATAGTATTTTACTTTCGAGGCAGTAGTTCATTGGTCCTGACATCAATCGGAATCTGTATAATTTCTGTTGTTCTCTATTTGTTTTATCAAAAGATAATAAAAAAGATATATGGTTAAAGTTATAGCAGTCGTAGTCACTTACAACCGACTGAATCTCTTGCAGCGAGTTGTAGGATCTTTAAAAGGTCAGAGTAAAAGACTCGACAAGATATACATTATTAATAATGGTTCGACGGATGGCACGAAGGAGTGGCTTGACGGTCAAACCGGCTTGAACGTAATCCATCAGGAGAACGTTGGCGGTTCTGGTGGCTTCTACAGGGGCATCAAGGAAGCCTCGAAGGAAGAGTGCGACTGGATATGGTGTATGGACGACGACGTGTTCCCCCGAGAGGACTGCCTGGAAACATTGCTCAATGTAGCAGAACGAAATGAGAAGTTGGGAATAGTTTGTCCGCACCGCTTGATGAGCGGCAAGACATTTGTAGGCGAGGCAAAGACGCTCAATCTGACTAATCCTTTCTCTGATATGCACAACGACATGCTTACGGCTCAGGAGGTGGAAAGCAACGAGACGATTGGCATTGTAGGAATGGCTTTCGAGGGTCCGCTCATCCGCAAGGAAGTTGTCGAAAAGATTGGACTTCCGAACAAGGAACTGTTCATCCTTTACGACGATACCGATTATAGCTATCGCGCTGTGTTGGCAGGCTATAAGGTTGTGGTGGCAAGAGACGCCCTGATGGATAAGTACGACTTCCAGTCGAACTCCAGCTACAGAGAAGACAAGATGAAAAACAAATGGAAACTGGCTTATCATATCCGCAATACTGCCTACTTCGGTCATAGATATGGCAAGAACATTTGGGTGAGACATTTTGCAGCAATGCCATTCCTGCTTCACATGTATGCAGCCATTACGTTCAACTTCGTAAAAGGACACAAGTATTCGTTCTCTGACTATGGGTTGTTCTGGAAGATGATGAGAAGAGGAGTCAGAGAAGATTTAGGTAAAATGTAATTGTAGAATCTTTAAATCTTTTTCAATGAAATATGATTATCTGATAGTTGGCTCAGGATTGTTCGGAGCAACTTTTGCTTATTTTGCCAAGAAAGCAGGTAAGAAATGCTTGGTGATTGACAAGCGTCCGCAGTTGGGCGGTAACGTATATTGCGAAGAGGTTGAGGGCATCAATGTGCATAAATATGGCGCACATATCTTCCATACCTCTAACAAGGAGGTGTGGAATTTTGTGAACTCCATCGTTGAGTTCAATCGCTATACTAATTGCCCCGTTGCCAACTATAAAGGCAAACTGTACAACCTGCCTTTCAACATGAACACCTTCTGTCAGATGTGGGGTGTGACAACACCGGAAGAGGCAAAGGCAAAGATAGACGAACAGAAGTCGGAAGCTGTGGCTGCATTGAATGGACGCGAACCGCAGAATCTGGAAGAGCAGGCTCTGTGTCTGGTAGGTAGGGATATATTCTATACGCTTATCAAGGAATATACAGAAAAGCAGTGGGGACGCAAATGTACCGAATTGCCGGCGTTCATCATTAAGCGTCTGCCAGTGAGAATGGTCTTCGACAACAACTACTTCAACGACAAGTATCAGGGCATACCAGTAGGAGGCTATAACAAGCTGATAGACGGATTACTGGAAGGTATCGACTGCAAGACCGATGTCGATTTCTTCAACTCAGAATATAAGGACTGGAATAGGTTTGCCGACAAGTTGGTTTACACAGGAGCCATCGACGAGTATTTCAACTACTCGTTGGGCAAACTCGACTGGCGTACCGTAAGTTTCAAGACCCGCATAGAGGACACTGCGAACTTCCAGGGCAATGCTGTCGTTAATTATACCAGTCATGAGAAGCCATACACACGTGTGATAGAGCACAAGCACTTTGAGATGTTCGGTCAAGAGGTTTACGACTGTCCGAAGTCGGTTGTGTCGGAGGAATATTCTACAGAGTATAAAGACGGCATGGAGCCATACTACCCGGTGAACGACGAACGCAACAACCAGCTTGCAGACCAATATCGCAAATTGGCTGCAAACGAGGAAAATGTAGTGTTTGGCGGTAGATTGGCGCAATATAAATATTATGATATGGCGCCTGTGATAGAGCAGGTGATGGAATATTTCAAGAAATAAACTATTATATAGTAAACGTATGATACCTAAGATAATACATTACTGTTGGTTTGGCCGAAACCCATTGCCTGAACTGGCACAGAAGTGCATCGCTTCGTGGAAGAAGTATTTGCCTGATTATGAGATAAAAGAGTGGAATGAGGATAACTTCGATGTTAACATCATTCCGTATACGGCAGAGGCGTACGCTCAGAAGAAGTATGCTTTCGTGAGCGACTATGCCCGTTTCTGGATTCTGCATAAGTATGGCGGCATCTACTTCGATACGGACGTCGAGGTGATACGACCTATTGACGACATCATAGCTCGTGGCAACTTTATGGGTTTTGAGACCGATCCGAATTCAGAAAAGGGCGACGCAAGCAACGCGAGCGTCAACCCCGGCCTCGGCCTGGGGGTAGCCCCCGGCCTCGGGCTGATGAAAAAAATGCTTGATTATTATGATGGTAAGCATTTTGTGCTTGAAACAAATGCAAGTAAACAAATAACTGTAGTTGATATTTGTACCGAAGTACTTAAGGAGAATGGGTTACAGCTAATAGCAGGAATACAGAAAGTTGCTGACGATTGTTACATATATCCAGCGGAATATTTCTGCCCGACAAACTTGACGACAGGACGTATTCATGTAAAACCGAACACTCGTACAATACATCATTATGCAGGTTCTTGGGTGGACAATAAATATCAGTTTAAGAATTTCATAAAGAAACTATTACCAGAGAAACTGATCATGGTATTTAGCGAATGGAAATCAAAGAAAAATAAATAGTAATGAAAGGAATATCGATATTTTTTACCCTTTATTGGATAATATATTTCCCTACATGTATAGCATACAATGATTTGCCTGGCTTCTCCAGTGTAGATGAGATGATGACAATAGTCTTGTTCTTGTTTACATTGCTGATGTGTCGGAAACGCTATATCAACAGGAAACCAAGGAAAGAGTTTATTGTATGTTTGGGTGTTATAGCTTTTTATTTCGTTTATTCATTGATTTGGGGCGTCAATGTCTTGGGAGGCATTCTGCTTGACTTGATGCAGGAGGTCCGCCCGTATACCATTATTTTTTGTACTTGGATTCTGAATCCTCAATTCTCGAGGAAACAGAAAAAATGGATGCTGGCGACGATGGTCTTGACATTGGTGTCATGGATAATCTATCATCCGGACTCTTTTGAAAATAGAAATGCAGAGTTCCCGGTTCTTGGCCAGTTGGCTATTTGTACGGGTATGTCGTGGTATCTGTTGACAAAGCAGACAAAGCGCAACCGCAATATTGCGTTATTGCTGGTCTTGATAGGAATGATAGCTCCTAAGTTCAAGTTTATGGGTGAGGTGGTCTGCTTTATCGCTTTTATCTACTTCTTGAAAAAGCGTCTTAATTTCAGGTCTCCCAAAACAATCCTTTATTGCACTGTAATAGCAACAATTGTCTTGACTGTGACATGGACACGTTTTGATGCTTATTATGTATCAGGATTGAACAATGAATATTTGGCACGTCCTATGACATACAAAACGTCGCTGAAGATTTTGTGTGATTATTTACCCTTCGGACCGGGATTTGGAACATTTGCATGTAATGGAGCATGGAAATTTTATTCGCCTTTATACTATAAATACAATTTGAATGACATTTGGGGACTTGACGAAGGGGGAGGCTTTATTTGTGATTCATATTATCCTACTTTGGCTCAGTTTGGAATTGTCGGAGTTTTCTTTTTCTTGTGGTTCTGGAAACGAAGGTTCAAGGAGATAAATGTTATTCAGGATATGCGCTATTATCGAGTGGCGATGATCACTGTTTGTTGTCTCGCCATCGAGCAGACAGCTGACTCGTCATGGCTCTCTGGTAAGGGTATGGGATATTGTATGCTCCTTGCTCTCTGTCTGAATGCCAACAGGAATATGATGATTGAAAGGCAACGCCAGATGGCTGCAACAGTAAGTGAACAAGCGGAGAACACCAAATGACTAAAGTCTTGATGGTTGGCTCTGCTGAGCAGAGTGGGGGAGGCGTGGCGAGTGTCGTCAGACTGATGAAGGGAATGCCCTTCTGGAAGAAATACCATTGCGGATGGCTCGGCACGCAGATACAGCGCAACTATGGCGTGAAGCTGTGGTATGCGCTGAGGGCGTACGCTAAGGCGCTGTTCACGATATGGGGGTATGACATCGTGCACTTCCATACCGTGCCCGACAAGATTTGCCTGATTATCCAGCTGCCGGTGCTCTTGCTGGCGCTGGCGGGCAGAAAGAAGATTGTGATGCACATACACATGGGCAATCAGCTGGAGGATCATACGCAGAACGGGTTGTTCATCTGGTGTCTGAACAGGGCGGATTGTGTGGTGCTCTTGGCGAAGAAATGGCAGAACCTCTTCGAGACGCTCTACCCAATGGTGAAGGCGAAGACGGCGGTGATATACAATGCTTGCGCTCCGACGCCTGCCGTGGATTATTCTATCAAGGAGAAAAGTATCATCATGGCAGCTTTCCTAAATGACAACAAGCATCCTGATTTGCTTCTGAAAGCATGGAAGAATCTGAAAGCGGATTTCCCAGATTGGCATCTTACCATCATGGGTAATGGTGAAGTGGAACGCTTTCAGGCTATGGCTCATAATATGGGGTTGGATGACAGCGTCACCTTTACAGGTTATATCACTGGCAAGCAAAAGGAGGATGTCTGGAATAAAGCAAGTATCTATTGTATGTGTTCTCGTCATGAGGGTTTCCCTATGGTGGTGTTAGAAGCCTGGGCAAGAGGTGTTGCTGTAGTAACTACTCCTGTAGGTGGTCTTCCTGATGTGATAGAAGAGGGTAAAAACTGCCTCACTTTCCCATTTGATGATGCTGATGCCCTTACCATGCAGCTTCGCAAACTGATGGAATCTCCTGAACTTTGCAGAAATATGGCTGAATATTCCAAGAGCTTCGGAGAGAGGGTGTTTGCTCCTGTTAAGGTGAATGAGAGTATTGAGAAGTTGTATGAGGAGATATTAAATGGTTAATAGTGACGTTTTGACGTTATGAATATTTTTCATCTATTGCAAAAGATAAGTCTTGTTCCTTCGTATCTGTGGGACAAGATGTGGGCTCCTGTATGGAAGCGGTGTATGAAGCACTGTGGCAAAGGGGTATATATCCGTCCGATGTCTTCGGATATCAAGGGCTTATGGAACTTGTCTGTAGGGGATGGAACTTCTATTCCAAAAGGTAGTACTATCTTTTGTACGGATGCACCATGTATTATTGGCAAGAAGGTGCTCTTCGGTCCTAGGCCTACGATAATCAACGGTGACCATCGCATTGACATCTTGGGTAAGTATATTACGGATGTTACTGTTGAGGAGAAGTTTGTGGATGGGGTGAATGTGTATGACCAGCCTGTCGTTATCGAAGATGGCGTTTGGTGTGGTGCAAATGTTACCATCCTCAAAGGTGTGACTATCGGTCGTGGCTCTGTAGTTGCTGCTGGTGCTGTTGTCACTAAATCTTTTCCTCCTTACAGTATTATCGGTGGCATTCCTGCCAAACTGATCAAAATGCGATTTACTGAAGAGGAAATCAAAAAAAATGAAGAGGCATTATAATAGTATGATGCACCACTATTTGCTTACACGCTTCAACTTGGCTCTCTGGCAGGAGGACAAGAACGGGAAGACGATAGATAGGGGAGAATGGCTCAGAAAGCGATTGAAGCTGTTTGAGACTTATTGCCTGCCGTCTGTTGCGGGGCAGACCTGCCAGGAGTTCCGCTGGATATTGCTTGTGGACGCTGACACGCCGGCGGATCTCAGAGAGAGGATAAAGGCGTATCGTAACGTTTGTGCTCAGATGAAGTTCGTGGCGGTGAGGGCGGAGTATGCTTGCCGCTTTGCTGACATCTTCAGACAAGTAGTGATGGCGGATGTGAAGCAAAAAGGATGGAAAGAGGGCGACCTCTGCCTAACCACCTATCTCGACAACGACGACTGCATAGCCAGGACATTTGTGGAGCAGGTGCAGAAAGAATGTGTCGGGTTCAGGTTGAGCCATAACGAGAAGCGGTTCCTTTCGTTCGACTATGGCTTGCAGACCTTCACGCAGTTGCGCCATTTCTCGACTCGCATCCATTACCCAAACAACCATTTCCTCACATTGGCGGAGTGCTTGTCTGCTACAGAATCATCTCTCTCTGCTGTACGCACCTGCTATGGCTTTGGCAGTCACTTTCTGCTGGAGAGGCGCTGCTTGGCAAGGGTGGCGCACATCAACAATCGTGAGCAGCCGATGTGGATAGAGATAATACACGAGGAGAACGTGGACAATGACGTGAAGATGACGTTCGACACGCATGTCGTGAAGGACAATGGCTTGCTAAAACGCGACTTCTCGCTAAACGTAGATATTGACACAAACCACCGACTTGCTTTCTGCTTCAGGGCATTGAAGCAGGTGTGGCGAAGAACGAAGAATAAATTTAAGAAGGAATATTAGACTTTAGTATATATCGAAAAATGAAAGAAAACTTGAATAAACATCATTTATATTCGCTTGACTTCTTGAAGTTTATGGCAGCTCTGATGATAACGAACTCTCATTTTCAGCCTGTATACGAAGATGTGTCAACCTCATTGGCGACATTTGGAGTGCATGGCAATGCCTTGTTCTTCTTTGTGGCAGGCTATCTGCTAATGATGGGATTTGACAAGCATCAGGGACAGAATGTTGTGGATTGGTATAAAGCAAGAATCAGAAGACTCTGGCCCTCTGTATTCCTGTGGGCGATTGTTGCGGCTGCAATATGGAACGTAGCTCTTACCATTCCTCGTTTGGTGCTGATGGATGGTTATTGGTTTTTGCAAGCAATAGCCGTTGCGTATCTGTTCTTTTACATATTGGCAAAACCGATAAAACGAATTGGGGGGGTAACAAGCAGCAATTGCAATACGTATTTGTGTTGTCGTTAGTTGGTTCTGTAGCTTTTTTCTTCTTGATGCCAATCGCAGAAGGTTCACCGTTCCATACTAACTTCCATTATGTGTGTCATTTCAGTATAATGGTTATGGGCGGACTCTGTTATCTGCAACGAGACAAACTTGTATGCAATGGGTTATGGAAAGACGCCCTTGCGATGGTTGTTTCTTTTGTGGCATACTTCGTTATATTGAAGATAGGTAAGGGGCAATGCGGCATCAGATATTACTCGCAGGTATTGGCACTTGTGCCTTTACATCTATTTGTGTACTATTTCTATAAGATGTGCTCTTATTCATGGTGTCAGCGTGCTTTCCAAACATCAGTCTTTGGCAGGATAATCGCCATTATAGCAGCCCTGACATTGGAGATTTACGTGGTGCAGTTCTCTATAATAACCAATCAGTTTAATCAATTATTTCCACTCAATATATTAATTGTCTTTGTTCTTATAGCTTTTGCTGCTTACCTACTTAAAGTTTTGACTTCATTGTTTCTCGCAATATTGTCTAAAGAACATCTGGTATGGAAAGAGATTGTAAAAGTGTAAGAATGAGAAGTGAAATGTCTATATGATAAAAATCTTAATTAATGCATACGCTTGCTCGCCAGGAATGGGCAGCGAGCCGGGAATGGCGTGGAACTGGGTGAGCAATCTTGCCAGGTTCTGTGAACTGTATATTATTACCGAAGGGGAGTTCCGGGACAAAATAGAGGAGGTGGTGCCAACCCTGGAGCAGGGTGGGAACATGCATTTCTATTATAACCCCGTGTCGGAGGAAATCCGCAAGATGTGCTGGAATCAGGGCGACTGGCGCTTTTACAAATATTATCGTGAGTGGCAGTGGAAGACGTATCTCTTGGCTAAGGATATCTGCCAGAAAGAACATATAGACATACTGCATCAGCTG
The DNA here is from genome assembly GCF_000436015.1 of Prevotella sp. CAG:592. Lineage (NCBI taxonomy): Bacteria > Pseudomonadati > Bacteroidota > Bacteroidia > Bacteroidales > Prevotellaceae > Prevotella > Prevotella sp. CAG:592. Next base: position 19,177 of record NZ_FR892482.1, read on the forward strand.
AATATGATAGGATTCCGTGAGCCGGGATATCTCTGGCAACTGTCGAAGGAGAATGGTGTGCCGTTTGTATGGGGACCTGTGGATGCCAAGGATAAGTTTCCTGTTGCTTATTTGGATGGTGCTGGATTGAAAACCAAGTTGTTTATGCGCCTGAAAAATTTCTTGACTGGTATCCAATTGAGATATTCCGGTAGGGTGAAGAAGGCTGCACGGCAATCATCTGTCGTCTTCTCTGCTTCTTCCAACTCGCAGCGTTCTTTCAAAAAATACTTTGGCATAGACTCTCCGTTGCTCAATGAAACAGGATGCTATATCCAGAATCACACTTTGGAAGATAAGACGGGAAAGGATACTTTCGATGTGCTTTGGGTCGGCAAGATGGACTTCAGAAAACAGTTGGGGCTGGCTCTGGTGAGTATTGGAAAGACCGGCAACGACAAGATTATCCTTCATATAGTGGGGGGAGGTGAGGCTGAACAATACAAATCACAGGTCGCAGCACTCGGTATTGCCGAAAGATGCGTATGGCATGGGGCAGTAACTCATGATGAGGTGCAGTCCATTATGCAGCAGTCTGACGTGTTCCTCTTTACAAGTGTGGCTGAAGGTACACCGCATGTTGTGTTAGAGGCCATCGGCAACAATCTTCCCGTAGTATGTTTCGACACTTGCGGCCAGGGCGATGCAATAAACCACAATGTCGGCAGAAAGATTCCTCTATCCAATCCTGCACAATCCGCCAGCGACTTCGCCCGCATCCTCAATGAACTGGAGCGTGACAGGGGCTTGCTTAAACAACTGTCAGCAAACTGCAGGCAGAGACAAATCGAACTGTCTTGGGAAGAGAAGGCTAAGACAATGATGGAGTGGTATGAGAAAATTTTAAGGAAATAATAAGATGTTCAAACTTAAAAACCTGGATATCCTCTGCAGCAAGGCGCAACTCGAAACGCTGCCTGAGGGGAAACTGCTTATCAATACCATCAATGCCCATTCGTATAACACGGCGCGAAAGGATTCCCTCTTTGCCGAGGCACTTACGCGCGGCGATGTGCTCATTCCCGACGGAGTGAGCGTGGTGAAGGCTTGCCGATGGATAAAGGCGAAGTCGCAGCCCAGGGAGCGTATCGCCGGATGGGACCTCTTCGAGTTTGAGATGAACCGCTTGGAGGAGCTCAGTGCCATGTGTCATGGGGCAGGAGAGGGATTGGCTGACGATGCCTGCGCTGCCACGGAGGCGAAGAAGACCGTGATGTTTATGGGCAGTTCGCAGCGTGTGCTTGATCTGATAGTGGAACGTGCCGCCGAGGTCTATCCTCATCTTAGGGTGGTGACGTATTCACCGCCATACAAACCGGAGTTCTCTGCCGACGACAACCGTGCCATCGTTGAGGCTGTCAATGCCGCCGACCCCGACCTGCTGTGGATTGGAATGACGGCACCCAAGCAGGAGAAATGGACCTACTCTCATTGGCAGCAACTGGATATCCACTGTCATGTGGGCACTATCGGAGCCGTCTTCGACTTCTTCGCCGGCACAGTGGAGCGTGCACCGATGTGGTGGCAGCGTCACGGACTGGAATGGCTCTACCGTCTGCTCAAGGAGCCTAAGCGCATGTGGCGCCGCTATATCATCGGCAATGCCCTGTTTCTCTGGAATATCTTTTTCAGAGAGTGACCGCCAGTCTGCCACACCGCAAATAAACCTAAAACGGGCAAGTGCTGCCTCTTACACGATTAACATATCGTCAGAGGTAGCACTTGCCCGTTATTCTTTTCAGAACATAGTGCTCGGCTTCTGCCGTGCATTAGGCTATTGGGGGGAATTTTTTGTCCAACACCTCGTATTTGCTTACTTGCGACTTGTATTCCGGCACAATCTCCTTCATCTTCTTCACTATCGCCATGTCGTCGTGGGTGTATGAAATCCTGAGCAGCTCGTCCTCGTTTTTCTTCGCCTCCTCATAGTCATACTCGCGCACCTTTGCCACCATGATCTTGGGGTTGTTCGTCGGTATGGTGTTCTCCTTGGTGGAAAGCAGCTCCTCATACAGCTTTTCGCCCTCACGCAGTCCGGAGAACTTTATCTCTATGTTCTTGGCTCCCGACAGCGATATCATACGCTTCGCCAGGTCTACTATCTTCACCGGTTTGCCCATGTCGAAGACGAACAACAGCCGCCCTTGCCCATCGTTCCCGCTTCGAGCACCAGTTTGCATGCCTCTGGGATGAGCATGAAATAGCGGATGATGTCGGGATGCGTGACAGTCAGCGGACCGCCCTTGCGTATCAGTTTCTTGAAGATAGGAATCACCGAACCGTTGGAACCGAGCACGTTGCCGAAGCGTGTGGTCACAAACTGCGTCACGCCCTTCACCCTGCCGTCCACGATAGCCTGGTTCAGCGACTGGCAGTATATCTCGCATATTCGCTTCGAGCAACCCATCACGTTCGTTGGGTTCACCGCCTTGTCTGTTGATATCATTACAAACTTCTTCGTGCCGTATTTCACGGCAAGGTCGGCTATGATGCGGGTGCCGTTCACGTTGTTGCGCACCGCCATGGCAGGATTGTCCTCCATCATCGGCACATGCTTGTAGGCTGCGGCATGGAACACGTATTCCGGACGGTGCACCTCGAATATCTTCTCCATGAAAGGCTTGTCCGTGATGCTGCCCACGATGGTCTGGTTCTTCACGTCGGCAAACTGGTCCTTCATAATCAGTCTCACGTCGTGCATCGGCGTCTCCGCCTGGTCGATGAGTGTCATCTCCGCAGGCTTGTATATAGCCACCTGTTTCACCATCTCCGAACCGATGGATCCCGCAGCACCGGTGATGAGCACCCTCTTGCCCTTTAGCATCTCTCCGATGGCGTTCATGTCCACCTCTATCTTTTCTCGCGGAAGCAGGTCTTCAATCTCAATCTCGCGCAGCTGGTTGTAGGTCAGTTTCGATTTGGCGTCCCATTCCTCGGCGGCAGGCATCATCATTATCTTTATGCCAGCCTGCACAAACTCGTCCACCATCGCCTGGTTGTCGCGGAACTTCTCAGTCTTCAGCGGCGACACGAGCAGCACCTTCACGTGCAGGTGTCTCATCTGCTGGGCGATGCCCTTCTTGTTCAGAAACACCCTCTTGCCCATGATATACGCATTGCGCATATCCGGTCCGTCGCTGATGAAAGCCTGTAGCATGTATTTCTTCTCCCTCGTGGCAAGGATACTGTTGGCAAGGCTCACTCCGCCGCTCTTCGTGCCGTATATCGCCACCGGCTGAGCCTTGTCCGCCATGAATCCGTCGAACATGGCACGCACTATCATCCTCTCCACCCACATCAGCATGGCGGAGCAAATAAACATCATGAGATTTCCGCGCAGCGACTGATGCATTATCACGCCGTCAGTCCCGGCCTCGTTCATCACGATGCTCACCAGATACGACAGACAGGAACCGACAAACGCCGCCTTGCCCACCCGCTCAAGGTCGATGAGCGACGAATAGCGCAATATTCCGGTGTAGGTGTGGAACAGGCGGAAGCACACGCCGAATATCAGCACGCAAATAAGGTTGCCTGCCGTGAGCTGCCAGAAATTCTGTGCAAAACCGTCTCCTCCAAATTCCAGATAGCTGCCCACGTAGCTCGAGAAGAACACTGTGAGGCAGTCTATAAACAGTATACACCAATAGGGTAGCGCCCTACTTGAGAAATACCAGTCGGATAATCTGTAAAATACCTTCATAATCCTTTTTGTCCCTTAATAATAAAAAGTGGTTTGATACTTACTTCGTTGATATGCAATAATGTCGTTCCTTAGAGGTGTTGGAACTCGTAGTCAACAAACAATAATCGCCATTACTATATACCATCTTTTGCAAAGGTACTCATCTTTTTCGTTTCGTAACAACTTTTTCTGACATTTTTAGTTAAAAGCCTCATGATTTGTTGATTTTTGATAGACTTCAATGAAATTTCTGGTATCCCTAACAACAGCCGCCCTATCTTGTCGCGGTTTTGTCGCACCCTAAAACCAAAAAAACGACATAACTCGTTGTTCTTACAACTTGTTATGTCGTTATTAGTTGCGGAGGCAGGACTCGAACATGCGACCTCCAGGTTATGAGCCTGGCGAGCTACCAACTGCTCCACTCCGCGATGTTAATTATTTGTGCATTTCTTGATTGCGTGTGCAAAGGTATGAAGTTTTCGGGAAACTGCAAAACTTTTCTGCGGAAATCTTTAGTATTTGGTGTAATATTGACTTGCATCAATGAAATAATGCGTATTTGTTGATTCGAATCGGTATTTGGGACGTTTTGATGTGTGCGGTGAAGGGATTGCCGAAATATGATAGCGTTCCCATTCAGAATGTTTGGTACGAACGTGATGGATGCGGAGGAGAGATTGCGGCGGAATGGCTTATATGGGTCCGTAATATATGGACATTTGGGTTTGGCAGATTGTTGTCTATAGGTCGGTAGCGGATATTCCGGATTCGTGTCGGAAGGGCATTATATAATAAGGTGTGCAGGGTGTCTGTGGCAGGATGAGAAGAGGACATTCATATTTATAACACTCAAAAACAGTCATTAGCACGTTTAATTTGTCAGGGGTGAATGCTCGTGGTGAATGCTTTGTGGATATCCAGTTTCCGTCCGGAGGTTTATGTGGCTAATAAAGGTGGCGACAGGTCGTAAACAGACTGTTGGGGTTAAAAAAGATGTAAAAACAGAACATAAATGGTTATTTATTTTGCAATTTCCATAGAAATAAATACTTTTGCACATGTTAATGGCCGTGTGCAAGAAGACGGGATGTGCATCGAGGGTACAATCGGTGTGTGTCTGAGCGCCATGGCCGGTGGAACATACACGGAACACTTATCATATTATCATGTCAATATCAAAGACCCGACAGAAGTTGGTTGATGTGGCAAGACAGTTGTTTGCCCGCAACGGACTCGAAAACACCACTATGAACGATATCGCCCAGGCTTCAGGCAAGGGGCGCCGCACGCTGTATACCTATTTCAGCAGCAAGGAAGACATCTATTATGCCGTGATAGAGGGAGAGCTGGAGCGCTTGTCGGACAAGCTTGACGAGGTGGCGGCGAGGAATGTCAGGCCTCAGGATAAGATCATCGAACTGATATACACCCATCTGAGCATGATAAAGGAAACCGTGGTGAGAAACGGTAATCTGAGAGCCGCCTTCTTTCGCAACATCTGGATGGTGGAGAAGGTGAGGAAGCATTTCGACGAGGATGAGATAGAACTCTTCCGCAAGGTGTATACCGACGGCAAGCGCGAAGGAGAGTTCGACATCGACAACGTGGAACTCGTAGCCGACATCACCCACTATTGCATCAAGGGACTGGAAGTGCCCTATATCTGTGGCCGCCTGGGTCATGGCATCACTCCTGAGGCGAGCAAACCGCTTGTCGCCAAGGTGGTATACGGTGCGCTGGGCAAGATCACGAACAAGAATTCAGACAGTGCGCGTCAGGATTGAAGCGTCAGGCAGTTTCATCCTTCTCCGCGATCAGAATCCGAAGGGCGGTGACGGGTAGATAGAAATACAGTATATACATATTATAAATATAAATACAACGAAAATGGGATTATTAACAGGTAAGACAGCACTCATAACGGGTGCGGCACGCGGCATCGGTAAGGCTGTCGCAATGAAATTCGCCCAGGAGGGTGCAAACATCGCATTCACAGACCTCGTGCTCAACGACGATATGGCAGCAGGCCTTGAGGCCACACGCAAGGAAATCGAGGCACTTGGAGTGACCTGCCGCGCTTATGCCGGCAACGCTGCCGACTTTGCCGAGACAGAGAAGACCGTGAAGCAGATCCATGCCGACTTCGGTTCTATCGACATCCTCGTGAACAACGCCGGAATTACAAAAGACGGACTTATGCTGCGCATGACAGAGGCTCAGTGGGACGCTGTGCTGAACGTCAACCTGAAGTCAGCCTTCAATTTCATCCACGCTTGCTCTCCAATCATGTTGCGCCAGCGCGGTGGTTCTATCATCAACATGGCTTCTGTAGTGGGTGTCCACGGCAATGCAGGCCAGTGCAACTATGCCGCTTCAAAGGCAGGTATGATTGCTCTCGCCAAGAGTATCGCCCAGGAGCTCGGACCTAAGGGCATCCGTGCCAACGCCGTTGCTCCAGGCTTCATCGAGACAGCCATGACAGCCCAGCTTCCAGAGGATATCCGCAAGGACTGGATGAAGAAGATTCCATTGCGCCGTGGCGGTCAGACAGAAGACATCGCCAACGTATGCCTCTTCCTGGCTTCAGACATGTCAAGCTATGTCAGCGGTCAGGTTATCCAGATCGACGGCGGAATGAACATGTAATTCAGATACATATCTAAGGTTTAGAGAAGCTCGTCCACTGTGCCTTCATTCCGGAGGGGTAGGGGTGAGCTTCTTTTTTTTGAAGTTTTTTTTATCCATCAGGCATGAACGTAGTTTACGAAGACAACCATATCATCATCGTCAACAAGCGCAGCGGAGAGATTGTGCAGGGCGACAAGACCGGCGACAAACCGCTCTCCGACACCGTGAAAGAGTATATCAAGGAGGCGTATGCCAAGCCCGGCAACGTGTTCCTCGGCGTGGTACACCGCTTAGACCGTCCGGTGAGCGGACTCGTAGTCTTTGCGCGCACGTCGAAAGCCCTGTCGCGACTCAACGACATGTTCCGTACGGGCGACGTGCACAAGACATATTGGGCGCTCACCAAGAACCGTCCGCCCCTCGAGGCAGGAACGATAGAGAGCTGGCTCGTGAGAAACGAGAAGCAGAACAAGAGCTATAGCTACGACCGCGAGAAGCCCGGTGCCAAGAAGGCGATACTGAAATACAAGGTGATCGGTGCGACAGACAACTACACCCTCATCGAAGTGAAGCTCCTCACCGGCCGTCACCATCAGATACGCTGCCAGCTCGCCAGCATCGGCTGTCCTATCAAGGGCGACCTGAAGTATGGTGCCAAGCGCAGCAATCCCGACGGCAGCATCTCGCTGCTCGCCCGCAGGGTGGAGTTTGTGCATCCTGTCTCCAAGCAGCCGATATGCGTTGAGGCTCCCGTTCCGGAATTGCCGGAGTGGAAGACGTTCGGGAATTGATGATTCCAGAACGGGGGGGCTTTGTTGGTGCCTTATTTATGGCTTTATCAGTTAAAATATAAAAAATGTGAGTCTGCTCGCTTTAAATTTAGTATTTTTGCAAATCATTTGTGGAACATTTGCAAATCTATTATTGGCATAAAACATTAACAACAATATAACTTGATGAAACAATTTAGATTAGTTGACAATATACTCGGATGGCTCGCCTTCCTTATTGCGGCCTTTGTATATTGCAGCACTATCGAGCCGACAGCCAGTTTCTGGGACTGTCCGGAGTTTATTACAACAGGTTACAAACTTGAGGTCGGTCACCCGCCTGGCGCACCGTTCTTCATGCTCACCGCCAACCTCTTCTCCCATTTTGCCAGCGACCCGTCGCAGGTGGCGAGGATGGTCAACACCATGAGCGCCCTGCTCAGTGCCACGTGTATCCTGTTCCTCTTCTGGACCATCACGCATCTGACGCGTAAGTTGCTCCTCAACGGATGGGAAGACCTCACCAAGTCAAAGCTCATCGCCATCGAGGCGAGCGGAATGGTGGGTGCGCTGATATACACGTTCAGCGACACCTTCTGGTTCAGCGCCGTAGAGGGCGAGGTATACGCCTATTCATCAGCCTTCACCGCAGTGGTGTTCTGGCTCATACTGAAGTGGGAAGACCATGCCGACGAGCCCCATAGCGACCGCTGGCTCGTGCTCATCATGTATATGACGGGATTGAGCATCGGTGTCCACCTGCTCAACCTGCTCTGTGTGCCGGCAATCGTGCTCGTATATTACTATCGCAAATTCCCGAATGCCAACGGCAAGGGCTCTCTCGTGGCGCTCTTCATCTCGTTCATCATCGTTGCGGCGATACTTTATGGAGTAGTGCCAGGCATCATCAAGGTGGGCGGATGGTTCGAGCTCTTCTTCGTCAACACCCTCGGCTTCAGCTTCAACACAGGAGTGATAATATACATCATGCTGCTCGTTGCCACCGTGGTGTGGGCTATCTACGAGAGTTTCAACGGCAACAACGGCTTGAGGGGCAACCTCTCGTTCGTGCTCTCCGTTGGCCTGCTCGGTATTCCGTTCTACGGATTCGGATGGTCGGCAGTGGTAATCGGAGTCGTGGTGCTGACAATATTGTATCTCGCCCTGAAATACAAGAAAGACGGAAAATACCTCATCACCGCCCGCATCAAGAACACCATGCTGCTCTCCATGCTGATGCTGATGATAGGATATTCCACATACGCCGTAATCGTGATCCGTTCTACCGCCAATCCGCCGATGGACCAGAACTCTCCGGAGGATATCTTCACTCTGGGCAGCTATCTCAGCCGCGACCAGTATGGCGACCGTCCGCTGTTCTACGGACAGGCATACACCTCACAGGTGAAATTCGACGAAGACGGACAGTATTGCATTCCTTCGAAGACCATCGGAGAACCGGTGTACCAGCGTAAGGAGAAAGCAAGCAAGGACGAGAAAGACTCATACTTCATAGTGAACACCAAAGACAAGTATAACTATGCCCAGAACATGGTGTTCCCACGTATGTACGACTCATCCCATGCCGATGCCTACGAGAGCTGGATGGGCGGAGTAGACGGATATAACGTGGACTACGACAGATGCGGAGAGCCTATCCAGGTGAAGATGCCTACACAGCTCGAAAACATCCGCTTCTTCCTTTCATATCAGTGCAACTTCATGTACTGGCGCTACTTCATGTGGAACTTTGCCGGTCGTCAGAACGACCTGCAGGGCAATGGAGAGCTGGAGCACGGAAACTGGATTTCAGGAATACCGTTCCTTGACAACTTGCGTCTCGGCGACCAGAGCAAGCTCCCTGACGACCTCAAGGAGAACAAGGGACACAACGTGTTCTATTGCTTGCCGCTGCTTCTCGGTCTTATCGGACTCTTCTGGCAGGCACTCGCCAAGGGCGACAAGGGAACAAAGCAGTTCTGGGTGGTGTTCTTCCTCTTCTTCATGACCGGACTCGCCATCGTGATTTACCTCAACCAGACACCTATGCAGCCTCGTGAGCGCGACTATGCCTACGCAGGATCATTCTATGCCTTCGCGATATGGTGCGGAATGGGTGTGGCAGCAATTATCGACCTGATAAGAGAGAAGTTCAAGAAAGACAATGTAGCATTGGCAGCAGCCATCTCGGTTGCCTGTCTGCTCGTGCCGATACAGATGGCAAGCCAGACATGGGACGACCACGACCGCAGTGGAAGATATACCTGCCGCGATTTCGGACAGAACTATCTCATGTCATTGCAAGACAAGGGCAATCCGATCATCTTCACCAACGGCGACAACGACACCTTCCCTCTCTGGTATGACCAGGATACTGAGGGAATCCGTACCGACGCCCGCGTCTGCAACCTGTCGTATCTGCAGACCGACTGGTATATCGACCAGATGGTGCGCCCGGCATACGACTCGCCGTCGCTGCCTATCACATGGCCGAGACTCGACTACTGCTCAGGCACCAACGAATACATCGAGGTGCATCCAGACGCCAAGCAGGAGGTGCTCAACTTCTATAAGGAGTATCCGGAGCAGGCAAAGGCACAGTGGGGCGACAGTCCGTTCGAACTCAAGAACGTGTTGAAATACTGGGTGCGCAGCCGCGACAAGGACAGCCACTTCATCCCTACCGACACACTCTATGTGACGATAGACAAGGACGCCGTGCGCAAGAGCGGCATGATGATGGCGAGCGACACCATTCCAGACCGCATGGTAATCTCGCTGAAGGGCAAGAACGCCCTCTACAAGAGCGACCTCATGATGCTCGAGCTCATCGCACAGAGCAACTGGGTGCGTCCTATCTATGTGGCGATGACCGTGGGACAGGAGAACTACATGAACCTCGGCGACAACTTCATTCAGGAGGGACTCGCCAACCGCATCACGCCGTTTACCACAAACAAGGGCAACGCTAAGAACTTCGACACGGAGAAGACATACTACAACGTGATGAAGCGATTCAAGTTCGGCGGTCTCGACAAACCGGGACTCTATCTCGACGAGACCGTGATGCGCATGTGTAACACCCACCGCAAGCTGATGTCGACCCTCGCCCTGCATCTCATCATAGAGGGCAAGAAAGACAAGGCTGCCAAGGTGCTCGCCTATGCCGACAAGATGATGCCGGCATACAACGTGCCGGTGAACTTCATGAGCGGAGGTCTCGACTATGCCGCCGCCTACGCCGAGATCGGCAACAAGGCGAAGGCAAAGCAGATGCTCGGATATGTGGTGAAGAACGCGGAGCAGTATGCCAACTGGTATCTCTCGCTCAGCCAAGACCGCTTCCTCATGTCGCAGCGCGACTGCATGCTTCAGCTTTATGTCTTGAACCAGGCACTTGAGGTGGCAAACAGTTTCGACCCGGCTGAGGCACGCCGCATCAACGGTATCCTGAACCGTGTGGCACAGCAGTATTCTGCAAGAGGCGGACAGATGCCGCAGGAATAAGATGAACTTTCAGACAGTCTATCGCATGACAGCCTACAACCCCATGATGACAGTGGAGTAGGGCAGAAACAGGCGATAGACTGTCTTCTCATATCATATCTCTAACGAGAAAACAACAAGACAAAATATGTTTATAGAGCAACCGGCAATATGGTTGCGCTGGCTATATCCCAGAGCGACATGGAGGATGGACAAGAATGAGCGTGCGGTATACCTCACGTTTGACGATGGTCCTATCCCCGAGGCAACACCATTCATTCTGAAGACTCTCGCTGAGTTCGGTGTTCATGCCACTTTCTTTATGGTGGGCGACAATGTGCGCAAGCATCCTGAGCTGTACGACCAAATCGTGGCGGCAGGTCATCAAGTGGGCAACCACACCTTCAACCACTGGGGAGGATTCAAGCATACCACGCGTTCCTACAGTGAGAATGTGCAGAAAGCCAACGATCTCATACATAGCCACCTCTTCCGTCCGCCACACGGATGGATGCGCTGGGAACAGTATTTCTGGGTAGGTCGCAAGTATCGCATCGTGATGTGGGATCTCGTGACCCGCGACTACAGTAAGTGGATGACAGCCGATGATATCGTTGCCAACGTGAAGCGCTATGCCCGCAACGGATCGATAATCACCTTCCACGATTCGCTCAAGAGCATCGACAAACTGCATTACGCTTTGCCAGAGTCGCTGCGTTGGCTCAAGGAACAAGGATATGAGTTCAAGACTTTTGAATAACAGATTATGGAGAATATAGGAAAAGACAAAGTGCTCGCCGCTGTGGTGCGCACTTTTTTTAAGTATTTCACTCTCGGAGTGATAGAAGGCAAGTCTGCCGACAGTGCCGACATGACCGTGTATGAGCCGAAGAACGTGAAGAAGGTGATGTCGGAGCATATCGAGGATGTGTCGAGGATTTTCAATCAGGAAGTGTTCTTCGCCATCTCCCGTATCAATTACGTGGAAGAAGAACTGGAGCGCGAGCTGCAGGCTTTCGTAGCTGCCGGCAACAAGACCACGCCGATGGATCTGATGCGCTTCGCCTGCCGTTCAGATGAGTTCTATGATGTGATGGTGAGCGAATACAAGCGCAATTTCGAGTCGCTGCTCTGTGGTTCCTTTGCCACACTCTCCAAGGCGTGTGAGGGCTTCACGGAGTGTGCGGCACTCGGTAGCATCGCCGTAGACATGGCTGAGAATATCATAAACAGAATTGCCCACCAGGCGTATGGCGAGGGAAAGAAGCTGGTGGCAGAGTGATTGCATAGCAGTCTGTCAATATAAACTGCTTTTGTAAGATTTGCTATTCGTCCCTCCCCTACGGAGGAGGTTAGGTGGTGGCTAGTGTAATTATGCGATGGTTATCATCTGTATTGTATTCTTTTCCACTGACTTCAGCCCCCTCTCGTTCTCCCCCGTAGGGGAGATGCAGATTACTTTTCTTGCATAAGTAGCTTTTAGTATATGGCAGCTGCAGTTTACTTTTCTTGCATCAGAAGCTGTTAGTCTATGACGGCTCCAGATTGCCTTCTTAAACATAGGGGAAATGGTTCGAATTTGGGCACGGGGCTTGCCCATATTGGGCAAGCTGCTTTCTCACATGGGGCAAGCTGCTTTCTCACATGGGGCACGTTTCTTGCTTCGGGTGTTGCCCCTCTTGGGCACGTTTTTTTGTCCATTATCAGTATAAAATAAAACGACGCGGTTCAAGGTGTTGTCCTTCGAACTGCGTCGTTTGTTTATCTTGATTGTCTTACATGTAGTGCATCATTTCCTTTGATGTTGTGCATCATTATCTTTGATGTTTCCCATCGCTGATTTTTGATGTCACATATCGATGTGCTTCACCTCCTTTATCTTTGATGCTTCACACCAATTGGAATCAGCCTTACTGCATGTCATATACCACCTGCATCAGCTTCTTTCCGATGGCGTCAGCTTCTTCTATTGTCTGCGCCTCGCTGTAGACACGGATGATTGGTTCGGTGTTGCTCTTGCGCAGATGAACCCACTTGTCGGGGAAGTCAATCTTCACACCGTCGATGTCTGTAACCTTCACGTCCTTCTCGCCGGCAAACATCTCCTTCACCTTCACGAGGATAGCGTCGACGTCGGTTGACGGAGTGAGGTCGATGCGGTTTTTGGCGATGAAATAGTTAGGGAAGGACTTGCGCAGTTCGCTCACCTTCATACCCTTCTTAGCCAGTGAAGAGAGGAAGAGGGCGATGCCCACGAGAGCGTCTCTACCGTAGTGGCTCTCAGGATAGATCACTCCGCCGTTGCCTTCACCACCGATGAGAGCTCCCACCTCCTTCATCTTTGTCGTCACGTTCACTTCACCCACGGCAGCAGCAGTGTAGGTGCCGCCGTAGCGCTCTGTTACGTCTCTTAAGGCTCTTGTACTGCTCAGGTTAGAAACGGTGTTACCGCCACCCTTGGTGTTAGCCAGGATATAGTCGGCAACAGACACGAGAGTGTATTCCTCGCCGAACATCTTTCCGTCTTCGCAGATGAAAGCCAGACGGTCAACATCTGGGTCCACCACGATACCCAGGTCGTAGCTGCCATTTGCCATCTCGCCCATGATGCCACCGAGATTCTTCTCCAGCGGTTCAGGATTGTGGTTGAAATCTCCGTCAGGGATGCCGTTCAGAATCTTGTATTCCACTCCGAGAGCTTCGAAAAGATTCGGCAGTATGATGCCGCCCACAGAGTTGATGGTGTCTACGCATACTTTGAAATGTGCGTTCCTGATTGCCTCTCTGTCTACGAGAGCGAGGTTGAGCACAGAGTCGATATGCTTCTTGTTGAACGTGTCGTCCTTCTTGTAGTGGCCCAGATGGTCAACGTCGCAATAGTTGAAGTCTTCCTTCTCGGCAATCTCAAGCACTTCGTTGCCGTCAGCCTTTGTGAGGAACTCGCCTTCGTTGTTCAGCAGTTTCAGTGCGTTCCACTGGCGAGGGTTGTGGCTGGCTGTGATGATGATACCACCGGCAGCCTTCGACATTATAACGGCAAGCTCCGTAGTAGGAGTGGTGGCAAAACCGATGTCGAGCACGTCGTAGCCCATGCCAATCAATGTACCGCACACCACGCTGCGAACCATCTCGCCGCTGATGCGTGCGTCTCTGCCCACAACGATGGTGTTGCTGTCAGATTTTCCGCTCTTGCGGATGAATGTGGCGTATGCCGTCACGAATTTCACTATGTCCAGCGGATTCAGCGTGTCGCCTGTCTGTCCGCCTATCGTTCCGCGGATACCGGAAATAGACTTTATCAGTGTCATATCTTTGAATTCCTTTTTATTGGGAGTGAATATTTTGTTAATTATAATGATCTGTGATGAAAAAAGGCAAGCTTTCGCCCGCCTTATTGTTTTGTATAGGTTTATCTTCCCCTTTCGTAAGTGATGTTGTACAGGCATGGATAAACACCGCTCGTAGCGTATTGGTGTCCCTGTGTGTGAGGCACGATGAGTCTTACCTTGGCAATCTCGTCGCCTTCCTTCTCCGGTCTGCCCACGTTGATGTAGGTAAACGGCACGAGCCATCCGCTTGGTACCGAGGTGCTGCCATAGAGCGAATACATCAGACTCTCGCCGGCTTCGAAAGAGGCGGTGAATGTGCCGCTCGTGTTCTGCACGTTCATCTTGTCTACTACAGAGATGTAATAACCGATCATGTTGGTGGACTGCAGGGAGTCGGTCAGCAAATTGTATTCCTCGTAGCGACAGAGCACAGTGGCTGTCTCGCCCTTTTCAATCTTCTTGCCGCATCCCTTGCGTATTATCTGCATGTATACGTTGGAGTCGTCGAGATAAACGAATTCGTTTTTTGCAGTGTCGGTGACGCAGCCATTGGCTTCAAACTCACTTTCTTTCAACACCTTGATGCCTTTTTCGCTGATATAGCGGTTGATGGCATTTCTCTCTCGCTTCTTCTGGTCGGCGTATGTCTCGTCGTCGCTGCAGCTTGAGAATACCGTTACTGCTGCCACGAGCGTCATCAGGAAGTATGCTATTTTCTTCATTGTCATTTTTATTCGTTGGAATTTATCCTTGCAAAAATACGAATATTTGTTCAAATACCTATTATTCTCACTGGCTTATTACGTTACTTTAACGTGGCGTCATTGTCATGAATGCATTGTGGCTTACCAGCGGAATTCTCTGATAGCCTTGTTCACAAGCATCTCAGCTTCGTCCATCGTGCAGTTCAGATGACCGCCGGAGGCATTGAGATGTCCGCCGCCGTTGAAGTATTTTTCTGCCATCTTGTTGCAGGGGAAATCGTCTACCGACCTCAGGCTCACCCAAATGGTGTCAGGCTTCTCTGTGTCTTCGCGCAGTGAGATGCTCAGTTTCATGCCCTTTATCTGCAGCGGCATGTTGACGAGTCCCTCGGCATCGCCCTTCATGAAATGGAAATGCTTCAGGTCGCGCCTTGTCAGAGTGAAATAAGCGGCATGGTATTCTGCGAATACGTTAAGTTTGGTATACATCACGTAGCCCATCAGTCTCAGTCGCCAGAGACTGTAGTTGTTGAACACGTTGCGGTATATCTTGTCTTTGTTGATTCCCTTTGTGAGCAGTTGGCTGATGATGAAGAATATCTCCGGACGGTTGGAGTTGTATGTGAAACCTCCCGTGTCGGTCATCATTCCGCAATATATCGGCACTGCCACATCCTTGTCCATCTCCTCGAATCCGCCAAGCTGCCATATCAGTCGGAACACCAGTTCGCATGTGCTGCACGCCTCGGGGTGAGACACGCTGATGTCGGCATCTACCGTCGGGTTCAGATGATGGTCGATAAGCACCTTGTGGGCCGTAGATTCCGTGATGAGCGGTTCCAGTTCAGCCGTCCTGCTTGCATCGTTGAAATCGAGACACAGCAGCAGGTCAGCATTGCGGGTAGCCGCTTCTGCCTCCTCCTTTTTCTTGTCGTGTCTCAGAATGTCCATCGTGCCCGGCAGCCACTGCAGGAAGTTCGGGAACATGTCGGGCACAATGACCTTCACGTCTTCCTTTCCTCTCTGTTTCAGATAGTTTGCCATACCGAGTGTCGAACCGATGGCATCGCCGTCGGGACTGCGGTGTGTGTATATTGCAATATGATTTGCTTCATCGATAAGACGGTTGAGGCTCTCTACCTCAACCTCAGTAAGTAGGTTTATGTTCATCGGGGATTTATATTTAGTTTACGAGTAGATGAGCCGGCTTGTTTGCTTGTTAACTTGCTTGTCCGCTCGTCTACTCGTATACTTGTCTACTTGTCAACTCGTCAACTTGTTAACTCGTCAACTTGAAATCTTAGAACAACTTCTCTGGATAAACGCCGTCGTTGACGAGCTTCTGTATGCGCTCCACGGTGCCAGGTCTGTCTTCTGGATAAGTCACTCCGAACCAGTTGCTTGTGGTGTCGAGCACCTTCACTGTCGCTGTGCCTTCGTTGATAAGCTTGTTTACCATCAGCGGGATGAAGAACTCCGACTTCAGGTTTGTCATGTTCTCTGGTTTTGAGAGGAACTCCTTGAAGAATTCGTCGCTGTATTCGAAATAGTCAGGAGTGAATCCCCATACGTTCATGGAAACAGGAGTGTTGTCGTCTACTGTTACCCACTTGTCCTCTTCATCCATATAGCTCACCTTGCCGTCGATGCGCATTATCTTTGTGCGCTCCACAACTGTGGTGAGGTTGTCGTCAGCGTCTTTAGAGCAGATACCGCGAGAAACGGTGCCGTTCTCCGACAGGGTGTTGCCAACGCGGAATCCCACCATGGCATATCTGTTCTTGCTTCCCTCCGGCAGTTCGCTCAGGAATTTGCCAATCACCATGAAGCAGTCGCGGTTGTAGAAGTCGTCGCAGTTGATGACGCAGAAAGGTTCCTTCACCACATCCTTTGCCATCATCACCGCATGGTTAGTACCCCATGGTTTCACTCTGTCCTTAGGGCAAGAGAAACCCTCTGGCAGTGCGTCGAGGCTCTGGAAGCAGAGTTCTGCAGGGATGTGTCCCTCATACTTCTTGAGGATCTTCTCTCTGAAGTCCTCCTCGAAGTCCTTGCGGATAATGAATACAATCTTACCGAATCCAGCCTGTATGGCATCATATATAGAGTAGTCCATGATGGTCTCTCCGTTAGGTCCCAGTCCGTCAAGTTGTTTCAGTCCTCCATACCTGCTGCCCATACCGGCAGCGAGCAAAACTAATGTAGGTTTCATAATCTTAATTTTAAATGTTATATTTATGTTGTTAGTCAGAAAATCATTTTCTGTTTGCTGTCAGAATCTTCTTTAGACAGTCGTGTTATCAGTTTATTGGAACAGTTGTATTCCGAATACTATCAGTGCGTATCTTATGAACTTGCCCACCGTCATGCTCAATGTCGTCACGGGCAGGTTGGCACGCATCAGTCCGAGTGCCACAGTTATGGCGCTGCCGATTATGGGCACGAAGGCGAAGAACGCCATCAGAGCTCCGCGTCCCGCCATGAAACGCTGTGCCCTCTCTATCTTCTCCTCTTTGATGTGGAGATATTTCTCTATCCAGTCCATGCGTCCGAAGGTGCCTATCCAGTAGTTGAACAGTCCGCCGAGCACGTTGCCCACCGTTCCGGCTATGAGCAGTATCCATGGGTCGAGTCCCATCACCTTCAGTGCTCCTATCACCACTTCGCTGTTGAAAGGCAGCACGCTGCCGGCGAGCAGTGCTGATATGAACATGCCGAGGTATCCGAATTGTGCAAGAAATTCCGTCATGGCATCAAGTTGAAAATTGTTAAACCTAATGTCGCGAGACACATCACTATGAAAGTCACGTTTGTGAGCCAGGTCCTTGTCAGCGCCACATAGTGGGCGAACAGGCAACTGGTGTTGACTATTATTATCGGCAGCAGATTGTCGAAATGCTGTGGCTGCAATATGATGAACACAAATGAGAGGATGTCCACCGTGATGAACATCTCGAATATCATCCTCGTGCGAATCTTGTCCTGGTAACTGTTGCGCATGTAGTGTATTATTCCTATCACCGCCAGCAGCACCACCAGTCCGAATGTCGCTATGCGGTGTATGTCGAGTGCCTCATATTGCAGGAGCGGTTCAAACTGAGCCAGTTCTGCGAAGTGGTCTATGAATGCGTCGAACTGGTTGGTCACCACATAGTAGCCCACAGCAAACCAGTATGGCATCACCAGTCCGAGCACTGTAGCCCAGAACATCCTGTGTGTCAGCGCCATCATGTTTGATGCCATCAGAATCCACAGGAACGGCACGAAATACAGAATCTGCACGAAGAAGAGGCTTGCTATTCCCAGGCATGCGAATGAATAGAACGCTATTCCCGGTGCCCTCTTGTCTTGGTAAGAACGCAGCAGCGAGAGATAGAACAGTATGAAACACGTACCCGTGGCGCAGCTCTCCAGCGAGCTGAACAGGAATGTGGCAGCACACGTCATTGCCACGAACGAGCATGACACCATGCGGCTGTATATCCTTATCAGCGAGTTGGTGTTGTTGAGCATCATCATCAGCAGCGTGGAAGCCACGAAGAACGCCAGCTGAAGGTATGCCCCTTCAGCCACGGTGCCCGCCCCCAGCCATACCGCTAAGCCATAAATAATCATCACCGGAAAGGCGAAGCGGCTCTCTGCCAGTCTGTTCTGTATTCTCTTTTTCATTCAGCAGCAGTTGTTTCCTACAAGTCCTGTCCGATGTCTCTTCTGAAGTATTTGTCAGTGAAGCAGATCTTGTTTGCCTCAGTGAACGATTTCTGCAGAGCCTCCTCCTTGTCCTTTCCGTAGGAGCTCACAGCGATTACGCGTCCGCCGTTGGTCACCACTTCGCCGTCTTTCATTGCCGTGCCGGAGTGGAACACGATGCTTCCCTCCACCTGGTCAACTCCGCTGATAGGGTAGCCTTTGGCATATTTCTCTGGGTATCCGCCACTCACGAGCATTACGCATACGGCAGCCCTCTCGTCGAATTCAATCTCCTTTTCTGCGATATTTCCTTCGGCAACACCTTCGAGCAGGTCAACGAGGTCGCTCTTTATCCTCAGCATCACGCTCTCCGTCTCCGGGTCACCCATGCGGCAGTTGTATTCTATCACCATAGGGTTGCCCTCCACGTTGATGAGTCCGAAGAATATGAATCCCTTGTAGTCGATGTTCTCCTCTGCAAGTCCCTCCACGGTAGGTCTGATGATGCGGTCTTCCACCTTCTTCATCCATTCCTCCGTTGCAAATGGCACCGGTGTCACGCTTCCCATTCCACCGGTGTTCAGGCCCGTGTCATGCTCTCCGATGCGCTTGTAGTCCTTAGCCTCAGGCAGGATTTTGTAGTCCTTGCCGTCGGTGAGCACGAACACCGAGCATTCTATACCGCTCAGGAATTCCTCTATCACCACCTGTGCCGATGCGTTTCCGAACATGCCGCCGAGCATCTCGCGCAGTTCCTTCTTTGCCTCTTCCAGGGTAGGGAGGATGAGCACACCCTTTCCGGCACACAGTCCGTCAGCCTTCAGCACGTATGGTGCCTTCAGCGTTTCCAGGAATTTCAGTCCCTCTTCGAGCGATGTTCCGTCGAAAGTCCTGTATTTCGCTGTCGGAATGCCGTGGCGCTCCATGAATCCCTTTGCAAAGTCTTTAGAGCCCTCGAGCACGGCGCCCTTCTTCGACGGACCGATTACCGGGATGTCCTTCGTGCGTTCGTCGTTCTTGAAGTCATCATAGATACCCTTCACCAATGGGTCCTCAGGTCCTACCACCACCATGTTGACGCCGTTGTCCACGCAGAAGTTTTTCAGAGCCTCAAAGTCGTCGGCTTTGATATTCACGTTTTCGCCCACGAGAGCTGTTCCGGCATTGCCCGGAGCGATGAAGAGTTTTTCCACTTTCTTGCTCTGTGCTATTTTCCAAGCCAGTGCATGCTCGCGACCGCCGCTGCCTAAAAGGAGTATTTTCATAATCTAAATAGAGTTTCTTTTGTTTATAATTGGTGCAAAATTACAATATAAAGTGTTTATCGCCAAATAGTGACGGTGAAAAAATAACTTGGTATGTATTTTACTGTCACACAATAGTGCGTAATTATAGTTAATCATTCTTTTGTTCTTTCATGACTTCGAACATCACCTCGTCGAATGCCCTGTGTGAGAATATCGTTTGGTCAAGTGTTTCGGTGAAAAATATCTCCACGTCTGGTATCTCCGGAATCATCAGCATGAATACGCTTGTATGTAGCCACATGGAGTCTTCGTTGAAGGAGTATAGTAGCTTGAACCCGTTGTAGTTCAGGTTTGCCATGTTTATCGCCTTTCTCACCGTCGATACCATTTCAAGGTTTTCCGCCGGGTATTTTCTCCAGAACGTGTCGAAGATGGTGATGAACGGTCTTTCGTTGCTCATTCTCAGGTACATCCGCTCGCCTTTGTATTCAATCCAGTATTCATCTTTGTTCTCTTTGTCCTGTTCATACTCTATGCCCTGCTTGTCGAGCAGTTGCAGACACAGGTCTTTCGTTCCCGTCCTGCTGCCTTCCGTGTTGTTGTCTGTTTGTTTCATTGTCTTGTCTGTTGAAGATGCGGTTGTTGTTGAAGATTCTGTTGCTGCATCGGCCTCGATTTCCTGTTCCCTTTTATGGCTTTTGTATACCAAGCGAGCTATTCCTGCTATCACTCCAATGCCCATGCTTTTCATGAAAGTTTCCGGGTCGTCCATGCCGAATCCGTATCTCAGTATCAGATATGCGACAATCGATGTGGTTACTATTATAATGTATGTCATATTGAAGAATCTTTTTGAGTGGTTCGGATTATCATGGCGGAGCCATTGCCAGTGGTGCTCTAACATATTCCCCAAACGGTAATTATGCCGTTTGTTTTTTGTATTTTACAAAGGTAGTGATAATTATCCGCAAACAAGCATACTGACGATGATTTTTATTCATCTGCTCCACCTTTTCTTTATATCCCTTATGTCAACGAGGGCCTCTGCAAATCGCAGAAGCCCTCGTTGTGATAGCAGTCTTGACTGATGTAGAGTCAAGAAAATGTGATTATCCCAAATTGGGGTTTATTTCAGATAATCCTCGAAATACTGTGTGATGCGCTCATGCAGGTGAACGCTCTTGTGGCCCATCATGTTGTGACCCTCGCCAGGATAAGCGAAGAAGTCAGGCTGAGTGCCGGCTTCGCTGCAGGCATTGAGGAACATGAGGCAGTTTTGTGGAACCACGGTAGGGTCGTTCATACCAGTGATGATCTGCAGTTTGCCCTTCAGATCCTTGGCCTTGTTCAGGAGCGAAGCCTTTGCATATCCCTCCGGGTTGCTCTCCGGAGTGTCCATATAGCGCTCACCATACATCACCTCATACCATTTCCAGTCGATTACCGGTCCGCCGGCAACTCCCACCTTGAACACGTCAGGATAGTTTGTCATCAGCGAGATTGTCATGAATCCGCCGAAGCTCCATCCATGAACGCCCATGCGGTCCTGATCAACGTAAGGCAGCGACTTGAGATATTCCACTCCCTTCATCTGGTCCTTCATCTCCTCCTGTCCGAGCTGACGGAATGTAGCCTGCTCGAAGTCCTTTCCGCGATGCTCGCTTCCGCGGTTGTCGAGGATGAAGAGCAGATAGCCTTTCTGCGCCATGTATGTCTCCCATGAGCGAGAGCTGTAGTGCCAGCGTGCGTCCACGTTGTGGGCGTGAGGGCCACCGTATACATAAACCACAGTAGGATATTTCTTGTTAGGATCGAAATCCACCGGCTTCACCATTCTCCAGTAGAGGTCGGTAGTGCCGTCTGCAGCCTTCAGCTTGCCGCAAGAGTATTCCGGAATGTTGTATCCCTTCTCCTTCCATGGGTCCTTGGCGTTGAGGATGCAGTGGCTCTTGCCTGTCTGAGTGTCGATAGCCACGATGCGACGGGGCACCGTAGGCTCCTGGTAGTTGTCGAGCAGGTATCTGCCGCTGGCGCTAATTGTCGAACCCTCGTGCCATCCCTTGCCGCCTTCATCGATGCGTGTGCGCTTCTTGTTGGCCACGCTCACCGAGTATACGTTCTGCTGGATAGGGCTTGCCTCGTTAGACTTGTATATGATGCTCTTTGTCTTGCTGTTGAAACCGAGCACGCTGAGCACTTCCCATTTTCCTTCTGTCAGCTGCTCTACTTCGAGCGACTCCGTGTTGCTTGCCATTCTGCTGCCGTGCATGCCGAGGGTACAGAGATACAGGTGGTTGTAGCCATCCTGACGGCTCTGCATGATGAACTGTGACTTGTCCCAAGGCAGGAACACGATAGGGTTGAGAGGCTCCACGTATTTCTCGTCCACCTCGCGATACAGTTCACCGGTCTTCTCTCCTGTCTCTGCGTCGTATGCGGTGAGGCGGCAGTCGTTCTGGTCGCGGTTCAGTTCAAACATATACACCTTCTTGCCGTCCGGTGCCCATGCCAGGTTGGTGAAATAGCGGTCAGTAGGGTCGCCGGCTTTCAGATACACCGTCTTTCCCGTCTTCATGTCATACACGCCGATTGTCACCTTGTGGCTCGTCATTCCGCACATAGGATATTTGTCAGGCTCATAGGTGGCCTCACGCTCGAAGGTGTTCACCTGAGGATAGTCAGCCACCATCGACTGGTCCATGCGGTTGAAGGCGAGCTTCGTTCCGTCCGGGCTCCAGAATGTGCCCTTCATCGAGGCGAACTCGTTGCGGTGTACAGCCTGTCCGTATACAATCTCGCGGCTGCCGTCGGTAGAGAGCTGTGTCGTCTTTCCTTCAGCGTCCATAACGTAGAGGTTGTGGTCGCTAACGTATGCCACAGCCTTCGATGCGTTGTTCCAGTCGGCAAACTCCTGTCCCTTTGAAGCCTGGCGCCATACCACCGTCTTCTTCTTGAAGTCGATGAGCATGCGCTCCTGCTTGTTGGCGATGAGCACGAGACTCTTGCCGGCGTATGGGAACTGTGCCCAGCCGAGGTTCAGTATCTTGGAATCCTCGTTGGTCTTCGCCCATGCGTTGAGCTGTGCTTCGGTGAAGAGAGTAGTCTCTTTGCCGTTGGATTTGTTCACGAGCTTACACTCCTCAGCGTTGCGGAGCACGAGCTCGTCGCCCCACCATGTGATGTTGCGATACTCTGGAATCATGTTGTGGTAGTTCGTTCCACCGAAGTTCAGGTCTTCGAGTGAGAACTGCTTCAACTGTGCTGCTGCGTTCATAGTGATCAGAATGCAGGCGGCAGCAGCGGCAACTCGTCGTGCCACCGTCTTGATAAGGTTTTTATTCATCATTATATCAGTTAAAACTTTTTTGTTTTTCTGTCATATCCCCTGTCGAAGTTCTTTCCGCCACGTCGGTCGCCACGGTCATACTTCTTTCCGCCCTTGTCGTAGTTCTTGCGTCCGCGGCGGTTGTCGTCGTCGTCGAAATCACGGCGGGTCTTCGTTCTCGGCTTCTTGTCAGCCTTCTTGCCGAAGTTCAGTGCGTCGGCATACGGGCTCTTGCGGAATTTGAACGAACGGATGTCTTCCTCCTCGTCCAGATGCTCCGGTTCGTCGAGACGCTTCTTGAATTCGCGGTGCTCCTTGAAGCGGTGCTTTTCAGCCATCTGCTTCTTCTCCTCTTCAGTCTTCAGGATATTTCCCTCGCTGCGGAACTCGCGGAAACCGCCTTCGAACATCAGGTATTTGCGGAACTCGCATTCCAGCGAACCGTTATAGAGAGGAATCTTCTGCGACGGTTTCAGTCCGATCTCGTCGAAACACTCCTTGCGGTAGCTCAACACCCAGGCCTCGCCGTTCTTGAAGTTGCGCTTCAGCGTCTCTCCAATCATCTTGTATGTTCCGAGCAGGTTCGGTGTAGAGATACGCTCGCCGTATGGCGGGTTGGTTATCATGAAAGCCTTGCCCTCTGGCTGCTTGAAGTCCTTGAAGTCGGCACATGTGATTGTCACGTCCTTGCTCAGTCCGGCAGCCTTAACATTCATGATGGCAGTGTTCACAGCCTTCATGTCCACGTCAGAACCGTAGATGTGATGTGTGAACTCACGCTCCTGCGAGTCGTCGTCGTATATGCTGCTGAAGAGGTCAGCATCGAAATCCTTCCATTTCTCGAATGCGAACTCCTTGCGGAAGAGTCCAGGTGCCATGTTGCGTGCTATGAGGGCAGCCTCCACAACGATAGTTCCCGAACCACACATCGGGTCGTAGAAGTCGGTGTCGCCCTTCCATCCCGACATGAGGATCATTCCGGCAGCAAGCACCTCGTTCAGAGGAGCTTCCACCGATTCCTGTCTGTATCCGCGACGGTGCAGGCTCTCACCGCTCGAGTCGAGCGACAGCGTGCAGCGGTCTTCGGCGATGTGCATGTTGAGGCGTATGTCGGGGTTCGACACCGAGATGTTCGGACGGCTGCCGGTCTTCTCTCTGAACTGGTCAACGATGGCGTCTTTCACTTTGTATGCCACGAACTTAGAGTGGCGGAACTCGTCGGAGAATACCACG
This sequence comes from Prevotella sp. CAG:592, assembly GCF_000436015.1. Taxonomy (NCBI): domain Bacteria; kingdom Pseudomonadati; phylum Bacteroidota; class Bacteroidia; order Bacteroidales; family Prevotellaceae; genus Prevotella; species Prevotella sp. CAG:592. The sequence goes on from NZ_FR892482.1 coordinate 43,316, forward strand.
GAGTCAACGGCGAAGCTATCTTTCAGGTCGAGATACTTGCTCCAGTCAATCTTCTTCACCTCGTTATAAACATCATCGGCGCTCTGGGCCTTGAAATGCTTTATCGGTTTTAGGATACGAATCGCCGTGTGCAGTTGGAAGTTAGCGCGATACATCATCTCCTTGTCGCCAGTGAACGACACCATGCGGCGACCAATCTCTACGTTGTTAGCTCCGAGTTGCGTTAGCTCCTGTGCCAATACGGGCTCAAGACCCATGAAGGTTTTGGCGATGAGCTCAAATTCCTGTTCCATTATTGAATTAAAAATCTATGATACTTATTTGCTTATTGTCTTGAGAGTGTGTTTGTATTGACACGGTAACACCGCCGGATGTACTGATATAAAATAAGGTGGGAAACGCTTCAAAATTTCCTCAATGCCATTGTCCGAAAGCAATCCTTTGCCATCGCAATGCAGTCGTAGACGGCCTCCCGTGGAGCATTCCGGAGATAATAGACTCTCCGCCGCCTGTTTCAGAATGTCTGTAGTTTTGTCGATTCCCATCATGTGATAAAATTGTCAATTTTCCATCTGCGATAAAAAATGTCAATGCGTGTGCAAATTTACGTCATTTCTCTTTAAGTGCCAAATCTTTTTTATGGAAAGACTATAATTGTGGTGAAAGGTACGGGCTGTAGATTCGGAAATCCGAAAACCCAGAGAGAAACCAAATATATGTCAGCGGCGCGTTGTTCGCTTTGGTCTCCTAATTCACAAATTGCTTGCCACAGTGCATGTGATTTGTAATATACGCTTGACAAAGGGTAGGGTAAACCTCATTTTATTAAATAGTTAATAGACTTTTAAAATCCAAATTATATGATAATATAAATACTTTTTATATCTTTGCCGAGAATTTGTTTCCAATGGTATAAGTGTCTTAGCAAAATAATTAAACAAGTATTTTATGACAAAATTTGTTAGATTAAGTCGTGGACTTGACATCAACCTTGCCGGCAAGGCAGAAAAGACAAAGCGCGTCTTGAAGCCCGGTGAGGTGTATGCCCTCACGCCATCCTCTTTTGAGGGAGTTAAACCAAAGGTGATGGTGAAAGAAGGCGACAGAGTCAAGGCCGGCGATGTATTGTTCATCAACAAAGACTATCCCGAAGTGGGATTCTCTTCACCGGTCAGCGGAGAAGTTTGTCTTGTAGAACGCGGCGACCGTCGAAAGCTCCTCAGCGTGAGGGTGAAAGCCGACGCAAATCAGGAGTTTGTTGACTTCGGAGTGAAAAACGTGAAAGAGATGACCGGCGACGATGTGGAGAAGTCACTTCTCGAAGCGGGCCTCTTCGGTTATATCAACCAGTTGCCCTATGCCGTGTCAACCAATCCGCAGACAAAGCCTAAAGCTATTTTCGTTTCCGCTCTCAGGGATATGCCGCTGGCAGGCGATTTCGAATTCGAACTTGAGGGACAGGAGAAAGATTTCCAGACAGGACTCACGGCGCTCAGCAAGATGGCGAAGACCTATCTCGGCGTCGGCGACAAGCAGAACATCAGCGCTGCCGATGTGGAGGTGGTGACCTTCAAGGGCAAGTGCCCGGCAGGCAACGTGGGAGTGCAGGTCAATCACATCGACCCCGTGAACAAGGGCGAAGTGGTATGGACCGTAGACCCTACGGCGGTGATATTCTTCGGCAGACTCTTCAATAGCGGCCGCGTGGACCTCCGTCGCACGGTAGCCCTCGCCGGTTCTGAGGTTACAGCCCCATGCTACGCCGACATGCTCGTGGGACAGGACATCGAAACCCTCGTGGCAGGAGCCTACCGTGGCGACAACGTGCGCATCATCATGGGCAACCCTCTGACAGGCAAACCGGTGGAGAAAACTGCCGACACAGGTGCTGCATCATACAGCCGTTTCCTCGGCGCACACACCAGCGAGGTGACGATAATCCCCGAAGGCAACGACGCCGACGAGCTGGCAGGCTGGATAATGCCACGCCTGAAGCAGTTCAGCGTGTCGAGAAGCTATTTCTCATGGCTCTTCGGCAAGAACAGGGAGTATCGCCTCGATGCCAGAGTGAAAGGCGGCGAGCGCCACATGATAATGAGCGGCGAATACGACAAGGTGTTCCCTATGGACATCTATGCCGAATATCTCATCAAGGCAATCATCGCCGGCGACATCGACAAGCAGGAACAGCTCGGCATATATGAGGTGAGTCCTGAAGACTTCGCCCTGGCAGAGTTCGTTGACTCCTCCAAGCTCGAGCTGCAGCACATCGTGCGTCAGGGACTCGACATATTGAGAAAGGAAAACAGCTAACTATAAATACAACAGACCATGTCATTTTTAAGAAACTATCTGAACAAAATAAAGCCGAACTTCGAAGAAGGCGGCAAGCTGCATTCGCTGCGCAGCGTCTTCGATGGCTTCGAGACATTCCTATATGTCCCGAACACCACATCGAAGAGCGGCACCAATATCCACGATGCCATCGACTCAAAGCGTATAATGAGTATGGTGGTAATCGCACTGCTGCCGGCACTCCTATTCGGAATGTATAACATCGGCTACCAGAACTATGCCGCAGCACACCAGACAGGCACCCTCCTGGAGATGTTCGCCTACGGATTCCTTGTGATGCTGCCCAAGCTGCTCGTCAGCTATGTGGTAGGTCTGGGAATAGAATTTGCCTGGGCACAGTGGAAAGGTGAGGAGATACAGGAAGGCTACCTCGTCAGCGGTATCATCATCCCGATGATTCTCCCCGTTGGCTGCCCGTTGTGGTGTATCGCCATCGCAGTGGCATTCGCCGTAATCTTCGGTAAGGAAATCTTCGGCGGCACCGGTATGAATATCTTCAACGTGGCACTTCTCGCCCGTGCGTTCCTCTTCTTCTCTTATCCTACGAAGATGAGCGGCGACTCGGTGTGGGTTGCCACCGACAGCATCTTCGGACTCGGCAACACGCTGCCCGACGCCTTCACCTGCGCCACTCCTCTCGGACAGATGGCACAGGGCTCTGCACCGTCGGCATCGCTTTTCGACAGCATCGTGGGACTCATTCCCGGCAGTATCGGCGAGACCAGTGTCATAGCGATAGCCATCGGAGCCGTGATACTCCTCTGGACAGGCATCGCCTCATGGAAGACTATGCTCAGCGTGTTCCTCGGCGGAGGCGTGATGGCAGCGATTTTCCAGGCCACAGGACAGACCCCTGTGGAGTGGTATGAGCATATTGTGCTGGGCGGATTCTGCTTCGGTGCGGTGTTCATGGCTACAGACCCTGTGACATCGGCACGCACCGAGACCGGCAAATGGATATACGGCATACTCATCGGCGCACTCGCCGTAATCATCAGAGTGATGAACCCCGGATATCCAGAGGGAATGATGCTCGCCATCCTCTTCGGCAACATGATGGCTCCGGCAATCGACTTCTATGTTGTTGAGGCAAACATCAGCAAGAGAATGAAACGAGCCAAGAAATAACAATAAGGTATAAAATACTGATTATGAACAAGAATAGCAATACATACATCATAGCATACAGCTGCATAATGGTTGTAGTGGTGGCTTTCCTGCTCGCCTTTGTGAGCAGTTCGCTGAAGCCGGCGCAAGACGTCAACGTGGCGCTCGACAAGAAGAAGCAGATACTTGCCGCCCTCAACATCCGCAACCTCTCCGACCAGGAGAGTGCCGAACAGTATGCAAAAGTGGTAGACCGCGACGCTGTCATCAATGCCGACGGCAAAGAGATAGCCAAGGGCGGAAAAGGTGGCGAGACTGCAGGATTCCTTCTCAACAGCGCCGACTACAAGGCAGGCAAACTCGCAGTTTATTACTGCACCGTAGACGGCAAGCACAAATTCGTGGTGCCTGTTTACGGTATGGGACTCTGGGGACCGATCTGGGGATACATCGCCGTTAACGAAGACTGCAACACCATTTATGGCGCATACTTCAACCATGAGGGCGAGACTGCCGGACTGGGAGCTGAAATCAAGGACTCAAAGGCATGGCAAGACCTCTTCCGCGGAAAGACCATCTATGGCGCCGACGGCAAACCGGTGATAAAGGTGAAGAAGGCGAGCGAAGTAAAAGACAAGAGCTGCGAGGTCGACGCCGTTACGGGAGCTACCCTCACCTCGGTGGGAGTGAGCGACATGTTGCAGGAGGGCTTCGCAAAATACAGGAAACTCTTCGCCGGACAGACCTCACAGACTGAAGCCAACGACGCTGGCGACGGTGAGAAACAGTAATCATTTAAAGAAGCAATGATAATATGGAAAATAAGATAAAAAGCGTTTTCACAGCGCCTCTCAATTTCATGAACCCGGTGCTCGTTCAGGTGCTCGGTATCTGTTCGGCACTCGCCGTCACGTCGCAGCTCAAGCCTGCCCTTGTGATGGGACTTGCCGTGACCGTGATCACGGCATTCAGCAACCTCATCATCTCGCTCATCCGCAACACCGTGCCAACGCGCATCCGTATCGTGGTGCAGCTCGTTGTGGTGGCAGCCCTCGTTACCATCGTGAGCCAGGTGCTCAAGGCATACGTCTATGATGTCAGCGTGGAACTCTCTGTCTACGTAGGACTCATCATCACCAACTGTATCCTTATGGGTCGTCTTGAGGCTTTCGCCATGCAGAACAAGCCTTGGCCGTCGTTTGTCGACGGTTTCGCCAACGGACTCGGCTACGGCATCATCCTCGTGGTGGTGGGAGCGGTGAGAGAGCTGCTCGGCAGAGGAACGCTGCTCGGATTTGAAATTCTGCCAAAGAGTGTTTACGAAATGGGATATTTGAACAACGGAACGATGACCATGCCTGCCATGGCGCTCATCCTCATCGGAGTGGTGATATGGATTCATCGTGCTTATTTTTACAAGGAGGAGAAGTAAATGGAACACTTGATAAACCTTTTCTTTAGGTCCATCTTCGTGGACAACATGATTTTCGCATTCTTCCTCGGCATGTGCTCGTTCCTTGCCGTATCCAAGAACGTGAAGACATCGCTCGGTCTCGGCGTCGCTGTGACGTTCGTGCTCGTGGTCACCGTGCCTGCCAACTACCTGTTGCAGACCAAGGTGCTCGGCCCCGACTGTATCATCAAGGGGGTAGACCTGAGCTATCTCTCGTTTATCCTCTTCATCGCGGTAATCGCCGGCATCGTGCAGCTGGTGGAGATGGTGGTTGAACGTTTCTCGCCGACTCTCTATGGAGCGCTCGGTATCTTCCTGCCCCTCATCGCCGTTAACTGTGCCATCATGGGAGCGTCGCTCTTCATGCAGCAGCGAATCAACCTCGACCCTTCAAACACCCAGTATCTGGGCAGTGTGGGCGATGCCTTCGTATATGCCCTCGGTTCTGGTCTGGGATGGATTCTCGCCATCGTGAGCATGGGAGCCATAAGGGAGAAGATGCAGTATAGCGATGTGCCGAAGCCATTACAGGGACTCGGGATCTCGTTTATAGTCGTAGGACTCATGGCGATAGCGATGATGTGTTTCTCGGGATTGAAAATATAGACGAGTAGATAAGTTGACAGAATAACTTAAACAGATTTCAAACAATGAACATCAGTTATATATTGGCCAGCATCGGAGTATTCCTTGCAGTGATACTCGTGCTCGTGATAGTGCTGCTGGTCGCAAAGAAATATCTTAGTCCGAGCGGCAAGGTGACAATCACCGTCAATGGCTCCAACGTGATAGAAGTGGAGCAGGGCGACACCGTGATGAACTCCCTCAACGACAACGGCATCCATCTGCCGTCGGCTTGCGGCGGAAAGGCAAGCTGCGGACAGTGCAAACTCCAGGTGCTGCGTGGAGGCGGCGAGATTCTCGATTCCGAGAAACCGCATTTCTCGCGCAAGGAGATTAAAGACAACTGGCGTCTGGGCTGCCAGGTGAAGGTGAAGGGCGACATGGAAGTGAAGGTGCCCGAAGAGGTGATGGGAGTGAAGGAATGGGAATGCACGGTGATAGAAAACCGCAACGTTGCCACCTTCATCAAGGAGTTCACCGTGGCTCTGCCAAAGGGAGAGCACATGCACTTCGAACCGGGATCCTACGCTCAGATCCGTATTCCAGCCTTCGATATGGATTTCGACAAGGATATCGACAAGTCGCTCATCGGCGATACATATATGCAGGCATGGAAAGACTTCGGACTGTTCTCGTTGAAATGCAAGAACACCGAGCCTACCATCCGTGCTTATTCTATGGCAAACTATCCCGATGAGGGCGACATCATCATGCTCAACGTTCGTATCGCCACGCCGCCTTTCAAGCCGAAAGACCAGGGCAAGGGATTCCTTGATGTCAGTCCGGGTATCGCCTCGTCATACATCTTCTCGCTGAAGCCGGGCGACAAGGTCGTCATGTCGGGACCTTATGGTGAGTTCCGTCCGCAATACGACACCAAGCGCGAGATGATATGGGTGGGCGGAGGCGCCGGAATGGCTCCGCTGCGTGCTCAGATCATGCATATGCTGAGAACGAGAAACTGCCGTGACCGTGAGATGCACTATTTCTATGGAGCGCGTGCACTGGAGGAGATACCGTTCCTCGACGACTTTCTGCAGCTGGAGAAGGAATATCCTAACTTCCATTTCCACCTCGCCCTCGACCGTCCGGACCCGAAGGCAGATGCAGCGGGAGTGAAGTATACGCCGGGCTTCGTGGCTCCTGTGATGGGCGACACCTATCTCAAGCAGCATGAGGACCCTGAGGATTGTGAGTATTATCTCTGCGGACCGCCAATGATGGCGAAGACCGTGCTCGACCTTCTGCATTCACTCGGAGTGGAAGACGATATGATTCGTTTCGATAATTTCGGAGGATAATAAGAACAGACCTCCGACAACAATAAAGAGGGTGTGTCATATGTCTGTGACGCACCCTTTTTGTTTGACTAGCATGTGTGTTGTCTAATGGGTGCAAGTCCCTAACGAGCCCTAGTAGTGGGAATCGTCTAGCCAGAGAGACAAGGGTGTCCGTGGTGACGCGGAATCTGAAAGAAGTCAGCGGCAAATATCTGACCCAACGCACAGAAACTTGATATAAGGCTACTTACAGGGATAAGGCTGCAAAAAGAGTCAAAGTCCAATAACTACTCGGAACTGCATGTAGTAAATCAAGTGGGTATAAGATGGAAAGACAATATGCTTAACTAGTGAGGTCTCACGGACGCATGGGTGAAGATGAGTTATTCGATGCACCATGACGGAGTAAAGCTTGCCGTGAGAAG
>NZ_FR892483.1:0-1635 GCF_000436015.1 Prevotella sp. CAG:592
CCCCAAATCGGTCATTAGGCCGTTTAATATATAATTCTAATAACTGCCTGCTTGGATTTTGATTTGGGTTAACGAATCTAAAAGCTACGACATTTATAGATACTAATTCTCACTATAACATGTCATTTTGTTTAAAAGCGTAATAAAAACAGTAAAATATTTGCCAATATGAAATATTTTTCCTTAATTTGCAAACAAGACAATGCTGCTTATGTGATAGCGTTCATTCTGTGAGGATGAACAGGCATTTGGATGTATGGAATGATAGACAAATATTTGGTATGGTTTTAAGCCAACGTTTTTTCGACAAACAATATGGTCGAGATTAAGTTCGCTTCAATCCTTCATGGCAGAATTAAATGAATAGAATAAATGTTTCTTATAATTAGATGAATAAATGTTGATTGAATAATGTTGGTATGTTGAGCAATTGCTCACATCGAGCTCAGCCGTATTCGTGAGAAACCGGCTGAGTTTTTTATGGTTATGCGCTTCCCTGTTGCATCGGTTGTAGAGTTGGTATTTGGCTATCAACTTTTGTCAGCGGATGCTCTCTGCAAAATAAACCGAAATTTCGACAGGCTTATGCGAGATTGTTGTGTTTTATGTTTATCTTTGCGCTCAAATACCCTATCTAATCAATGTTACCGCACTCTTCCTGTCGGACAAGCGCAGTATGCCAACGAGGTGTTTGGCTTTAGCTATAATCTTGGTCTTATGGGGAGTGTTTAGTGAGGAAAAAGAAGAAAACAAAGAAATATTATAACATGGATATTCAAAGAATAAATCAGCATACATCTGCTTTCAATGAGATAACGCATTACATTGAGAGCGATAATGGCAAAGAAAAGGTTGAAGTATGGTTTGCTCGCGAGCTTCAGTCGGTTCTTGGCTATGCACGTTGGGAGAATTTTACAATAGCTATAGGCAGAGCTGTGGAATCATGTAAGTCACAGAATATCAATGTGGATGATCATTTTCGTGAGGTCACGAAAATGATAAGCTTAGCAAAAGGTGCTAAGCGTGAAGTCAAGGACTATATGCTCACTCGTTTTGCCTGTTATCTCATAGCTCAGAACGGTGATCCAAAGAAAGAAGAAATAGCGTTTGCACAAGGTTATTTCGCATTGCAGACAAGGCGGGCTGAACTTATAGCTGAGCATTTGCAGCAAGTTTCACGTCTGGAAACACGCGATCGGTTGCGTGCTTCAGAAAAACAATTGTCTCGCAATATTTATGAGCGTGGTGTTGATGACCGTGGATTTGGTCGTATACGTTCAAAAGGTGACACGGCTTTGTTTGGCGGACATACCACCGAAGACATGAAACTTCGCCTCGGCATCAAGTCAACACGCCCATTGGCTGATTTTCTGCCTACGCTGACCATTGCTGCAAAGAACCTCGCAACAGAAATGACAAACTACAATGTGGAGCAGAAAGACCTTTATGGTGAACCGAGCATTACTGCCGAACACATTCAGAATAATGTCAGCGTAAGGCAGATGCTGGGGCAACGAGGTATAAGACCCGAAAACCTTCCTCCTGCTGAGGACATCAAGAAGGTGGAACGCAGAGTGGCAAGCAACGAGAAGAAAATAGAAAAGACTTCAACCCAAATCGGTCGTTAGGGCTTGC
>NZ_FR892484.1:0-16615 GCF_000436015.1 Prevotella sp. CAG:592
GAGTGCCACAAGCACTCGCAAATCCACGGAAATCCAAGATTTAATCCAAAACTAAAAAGGTCTAAAATAATCCGTGATGATTGATCCGTGGTGCTCGGTGATATCCGTGTTTTATTTTAGACCAGTGGACATCGCCGCAGGCTGATGACCACTATATCCTCACATACATTGTCATCCCGTGGTGAAAAAAATGCCTTTAACCGGATAAAGGAGAATCGGTTAAAGGCATTTTTTCAATCTATATCATTGCCATCGCATGGCGGAATATCATTTCAGCGGTTCTGTCTCAAGACTCTCGATGCTTCCCGTGACGGGATTGAGCACGAGGTGGGAGGTGAACTTCTTGCTGAACATCTCACCGCTCAACGACTCGGTGGTGCCAAACTGCGGAGCATACAGCTCGAAGGCTCCCAAAGCACGGTCGGCACTGAACACCGTGGCACGTATCTTACCCGGCAGGTTCACGCAGATGCCGATGTTGTCCTTGTCTTTCTTGGGGTCAGCCAGACTGCCGTTGAGAGTGGGCGAACTGTGAAGGTCTTCTACCTTAATATAATAAGGTTTGCCGCTGAGGTCGTCGGCATCAGTCAGTCCGAAATACTTAGAGAAGCGGAACAGCAGCTGCTTCTCCACCTCACGGGTGGGCACGAACGCCACCTCCACCTCCGTTGTGTCACGGTCGGTAGTGCCCTCGAAGAGCTGCAGCAGGGCATTCTCCTGAGCGTTCAGATTGTCTATCATCAGACGGAGCTGCTCACCGTCCTTCGGCATGAAGTCTGCCTGTCCTTTGTTGAGCAGACTCTTGTTCTCGCGGATGTCGTATATCTCCTGCACACAAAGCTCCGCCATTTTCACCTTGTTGGCAGCGCTGAGGATTTCCTGGGTCATATAGTCGCGAGGGTTCACCGGAGCCGGTTTCGGCGCCGCCACGAAAGGTTTGCGGGTCTTCGCCTCCCTCGGTTCGGCATTCACCGCCAGCAGCACCCCGTTCTCATCACGCGAGAGAGTGCGGATACTGTGCTTGCCGTCGATTTTCGCCGTGAAGAATTTCGTGGTGTCGGGCACTGCCTTCTGCGAGAGCTGCATGCCCACGATGCGGTATTGTGTTGACGGCTCCATACTCACATCGTCGCGCCTCAGATAACGTGAGGCATAGGGAGCGAGGTCGCCGGGAGTAAATGTGGCCTTCTCGACAAGGAGCGAGAAGCGAAGCTCCGTCTTCGGCAGATAATAGGATGCACCGTCCACCGTGCGCACGTCGTCCTGCGCCGCGGCATTCTGTGGAGCACCGAGAAGAGTGACTGCCACGGCAGCCACAAATCCCTTCATCACATTTCTGTATTTCATATATTTCTTCATATCAATTCTTTATGTCGTTTCGTTTTGGATTATGGATTTTCTAAAGTCGGACAGGGAGCAGCCCTGCCCCATGGTCACTACCGTGTCGCCATCAGTCGTCGAGGCGTTTGAAAGCCTTTGGCAGGAACCTCACTATGTCGCCGGCAGTAACGCTCTCCACTCCCAACTCTTCTGCCGCCAGGTCACCGGCAAGACCATGCACGTAGGTGCCTATCAGGCAGGCGTCTTTCTGGTTGTAGCCTCGTGCGAGGAGTGCGGTGAGCACACCGGTGAGCACGTCGCCGCTGCCTGCCGTCGCCATTCCGGAATTGCCTGTGGAATTGAACATCACCTTGCCGTCGGGCATGCAGAGGGCAGAATAATGACCTTTCAGGATGATGTATATCTGCATGGTCTGCGCCATCTCGACAGCCTTGGAGAGCTGTTCGAAACCATCGTTGAAACGCACTCCGGCGAGTCGTTCAAACTCCAGAGGATGCGGTGTGAGGATGGTGCCCACGGGGATTCTCTGGAACCATGCCCTGTGGGAAGCCAGGATATTGAGACCGTCGGCATCTACCACCGTAGGCACCTGCGCACGGCGCAGCTGCGAGATGAATGCCGTGGCTGTCACCTCGTCGGTGCCGATGCCCGGACCGATGCCCATGGCGTCGAAACTGTCGTCGGCAACGGGTTCGGTGAACAGGTTGTCGTCGGCATCGCGGCTGACGATGGCCTCCGGCACGGCAATCTGCATGATGTCGTTGTTGCGTGCCGGAACGTGGGTTATCACCTTGCCCGCTCCGGAACGGAAGCAGGCTCTGGAAGCAAGGATTGCAGCACCTGCCATGCCATAGCTGCCGGCAACGATGAGCGAGGTGCCGGCATCACCTTTGTGCCAGAAGTCGCCACGCGGACGGAGCAGCGTGCGGACGAAGCTCTCGTCCACAATCTCGAATTTGGCGTCTGCCTTCTCTATGCCTTCGGCGCTGAGACGGATGTCGAGCACACCGAGGCGGCCCAGATAGCGCTGGTTCTCAGGAAAGAGGAACGCCAGCTTCATCTGCTGCAGGGTGAAGGTGTAGTCGGCGCGTATGATGTTGGTACGCGTATTGTAGGAGTTGTCTTCGGTCATGAGGCCCGACGGGATATCGATGCTAACCACCCGGCATTCCGACTGGTTGATGTATTTCACCAGCGAGGCGAAACCGCCGCTTAGGGGTTTGCTGAGTCCCGAACCGAAGAGTCCGTCGATGACAAGCACCGATGCCGGCAGCTCCGGCGGGTCGAACTCGTTGGTCACCTCAATGAAGGTAACGCCGGCGGCTCCGGCAAGACGCTCCTTGTTGGCGCTGCAGTCGGCGGAGAGGGTGCCTGACACATTGAAGAGGTAGACCTTCACGCTGTAGCCCTGCTCTCCCATCATGCGTGCCACGGCAAGCGCATCGCCACCATTGTTGCCGGGTCCGGCAAAGACCACCACGCTGGTGTTGTCGTCCCATACTCTCGTTATGGCGCGCGTCAATGCCTTTGCCGCGCGCTCCATCAGATCGATGGATTTTATCGGCTCGTGTTCTATCGTATATTTGTCGAGCTCACGTATCTGTGTGCCTGTAAGAATCTTCATATCTGCAAAAATACTAATTAATTGGATAGATTGACTTATTGTTTGAATATTTTTATTACTTTTGTGCGCAAAAACAATATAATTCTTATGGCAACTATAGATATCAAAGACAAAACCTTCGAGACATTGATACCCGAGGAGGAGATAATGCGCCGAGTGAAAACCGTGGCAGACAGGATCAGCAACGACCTGAAAGGAAAGAAGCCTCTGCTGCTCGGAGTCTTGAACGGATCGTTCATTTTTGCCGCCGACCTGATGAGGATGCTCACCATAGAGAGCGAGATTTCGTTCGTGAAGATGACATCGTATCAGGGCACAGAATCTACAGGAAAAGTGAAGAAGCTCGTGGGTCTCAACGAGGATATCGAGGGACGCACGGTGGTCATCGTGGAAGACATCGTGGACTCGGGTCTTACCATGGAGAAGATGATAGAATATCTGAAGGAGTTCAAACCGGCAGAGATACACATCTGCACGCTGCTGCTCAAACCTGACAACCTGAAGAGGAATCTCGACATCGAATATATCGCCATGGAGATTCCAAACGACTTCATCGTCGGATATGGGCTTGACTACGACGGACTGGGACGAAACCTGAGAGACATTTACGTAGTAAAGGAATAAGCAATAAATTACATATCAACAAAACACATGAAGAATATTGTTATTTTCGGTGCGCCCGGATCAGGAAAGGGCACACAAAGCGATCTCCTTATCAGGAAGTACGGACTGGGACACATCTCTACTGGTGACGTGCTCCGCAATGAAATCAAAAACGAAACCGAGCTGGGCAAGACTGCCAAGGCTTACATCGACAAGGGTCAGCTCATTCCTGACGAGCTGATGGTAAACATCCTCGCCAGCGTATACGACTCTTTCGGCAAGGAGCATGAGGGAGTGATATTCGACGGATTCCCTCGCACTATCCCACAGGCAGAAGCTCTGAAGAAGATGCTCGACGAGCGTGGACACAAAATTGCCGCAATGATAGAGCTCGACGTTCCGGAGAACGAACTGATGGTGCGCCTCGTGAAGCGCGGCAAGGAGAGCGGACGCTCTGACGACAACGAGGAGACGATAAAGAAGCGCCTCGACGTTTACCACAACCAGACCGCTCCTCTCATCGAATGGTATAAGAATGAGAACATCCATCACCACATCAACGGACTGGGAGCGCTCGACCGTATCTTCGGTGACATCTGCACCGTGATCGACAATCTCTAAATCACATCATCCCCCTATAATAAAGCCCCAAAGCATTCAAGCTTTGAGGCTTTGTTGTTATATCAGTTGACGAGTTGACAAGTTGACGGGTTGACGAGATGTTTTATTTTCTCATCACAGCCGAGTATATCCTGCCGGAGTCGATGCCGAGCTTACGGGCTGAGAAATAATCGTCGGTATTGGAATATGTGCAGATGTCACACGACTGTATATTGCCGGCAGCAAGTCCGCATTGCTGCAGCTGCTGGCGGTTGCATTCCACGAGGTCGATGTGCCATTTGTATTCCTCACTGCCGTTCATCTTCATCTGGCGGCTGATGCCCTGCATGTCGAAGTTTGCCGCCACGAACTGTTCATACACCTCGTCGCCCACTTCAAAGGCATCAAAGGAGATGCCGGGACCTATCACAGCCTTGAGGTCTGCGGGATTGGTGTCGTAGGCAAGACGCATCTCCGCCACGGCTCTCATCACGACACGCGACAGAGTGCCCCGCCATCCTGCATGCACGGCACACACGGCTCCATGTCTGGAGTCGGAAAGGAGAATGGGGATGCAGTCGGCTGTAGACACACCGACGCATACGTTCTCCAGATTTGTCATCACTGCATCCACGCCATCCAGAATCATCTTCCTTACCGGAAGCGGGAGGGCGAGGAAGTCGGCGGCAATCTGTCTCACCTCCACACCATGCGTCTGGTGTGGCACAATGACATTAGCGTCGGCGACGCCAAGCTCCTCACAGAGGATCTGACGGTTTCGGGCTATGGCAGAGGCATCGTCGCCACAATGCTCGTTGATGTTGAACTCACCGTGGCTGCCGGTGCTGTATCCTCCATGACGTGTGGAGCTGAACGCCACCACATTGACGTCGAGGTCGTAATAATGGAGTTGTGGTTTCTGCATCAGTCCTCGTCCTCCATATCATATTCGAAGTCGTCGAGGTCTTCCACGTCCTCGATATCATCCTCATCGAGGAACACCACTTCGTCTTCTCCCTCCTTGCGCAGTTCTTCGGGCAGGGTGTTGAGATCTTTGTCGCGATGTACGAGAGTATCCTCAGCCATTATATCAGCGAGCTTATTGCTCTCGCTGTTGAGTTCCTTCCACAGCACATCCTTCAGTTCGGAGATTCCCATTCCCGACACCGACGAGATGAATACCACGGGGAGGTCTGACGGCAGCGTTTCCTTGAGCATCTCAATGAGTTCATCGTCGAGCAGGTCGCATTTTGTCACGGCGAGCACGCGATGCTTGTCGAGCATTTCGGGATTGAAGTTGGTAAGCTCGTTGAGCAGTATCTCGTATTCCTTCTTTATGTCGTCGGTATCACCCGGCACCATGAAGAGCAACAGGGAGTTGCGCTCGATGTGGCGCAGGAAACGGAGTCCGAGACCTTTGCCCTCGCTCGCTCCCTCTATAATTCCAGGGATGTCTGCCATGACGAACGACTTGTTGTCATGATAGCCCACGATGCCGAGTGACGGTTCGAGGGTGGTGAAGGGATAGTTGGCAATCTTGGGCCGGGCACTCGACACGGCGGAGAGCAGCGTGCTCTTGCCGGCATTGGGGAACCCGACGAGACCGACGTCGGCAAGGAGCTTAAGCTCCATTATGACCGTCATCTCCTGCATGGGCTCTCCCGGCTGGGCATAGCGCGGAGCCTGGTTGGTGGCGGTACGGAACTGATAGTTGCCGAGTCCGCCGCGGCCTCCCTTGAGGAGCACCACTTCCTGTCCGTCGTGCATGACGTCGCAGATGAACTTTCCTGTCTCGGCGTCGTATACCACAGTACCGCAAGGCACGTCTATATATACGTCCTTGCCGTCGGTGCCATGGCATTTGTCTCTACCGCCGTTTCCGCCGTGTTCCGCCTTGATGTGGCGTTGGTATTTCAGATGGAGCAAGGTCCAGTAGTTATGGTTTCCACGCAGGATGATGCTTCCGCCCTTACCGCCGTCGCCGCCGTCAGGACCGCCGTTGGGCTGATACTTCACGTGGCGAAGGTGCATAGATCCCTTGCCGCCCTTACCGGAGCGGCAGTATATCTTCACGTAGTCTACGAAATTTGATTCTGGCATATCTGTATGTCTTGAGTTTTATTTTTATAAAGTTGACGAGTTGACAAGTAAACAAGTTGACAAAGAGATTTGTCTTGACGAGTCAACAAGGTCGCAAGCCGAAAGACTTGCGGAAAATGGTGTGGGATTATTTCGCTATGTCGGCGAGTGCCTTTGCCATTCTCTCCAGCACTACCGTGGAGAGCACCACCTTGCCGTCGGGACCGATGAGCGTCATCGACGGAATCCACTCCACTCCGTATGCCTTGGAGATTTCGGCATCGCGCATCTTCTTCAGTTCGCTGACCTGTCGCCATTTCATCCCGTTGTCTACAACATATTTTGTCCAGCGGTTGTGGTCTACGTCGAACGACACGCCGATGAACTCCACCTTTGAGCCATACTTGTCGTAGAGTTCCTTCACAGCAGGAACGTCCTTGCGGCAGTCCGGACACCACGTTGCCCAGAAGTCAAGCAGCACATATTTGCCCTTGAATTCGGAGAGCTGCACCTTGTAGTTGTTCATCATCGGAAGGATGAAATCGGGAGCCACCGTTCCGGGCTTCAACAGTTTCTGTGCATAGAGCGAGTCGAGGTCTTTTGTCTGGTCCGGCGCATTCTGAGCCTGCGACGAGACCACTGCGGCGAAGAATATCGCCACGAAGATGAATAGTTTCTTTATTTTCATATCGTTTTCTCTTTTTGATGTTATACTCTCTTTTACACTTGCGATGTGGCCGTCAGGCGCCATAGCGGTTCGTCGGATGTCCATCATATCCTCAACACCTGGTCGCAATAGTCCACCACTGCCGGGCGGTGGGTGATGAATATGATGGTCTGCCGGCGTTCCTGGAGCAGGTTGGCGAGGAGCTGCCTTTCCGTTTCCGGGTCGAGAGCGCTCGTAGCCTCATCGAATATCATCACGCTTCCCTCCCTGAGCAATGCCCTGGCTATGGAGATGCGCTGAGCCTGTCCCTCGCTCAATCCGCCGCCCGCCTCGCTGCAGCTGGCATCGAGCCCTCCGGGGATGTCTCTCACGAAACCGGCACATGCCTTGTCTAGGGCCTGCATCATCTCCTCGTCGGTGGCGTCGAACCGTCCCATGCGCAGATTGTCGCGGATGGTGCCGCTGAGCAACGTGTTGCCTTGTGGCACGTAGATGAGGTTGCAGCGTGTGAGAGGCGAGATGTCTTGCTCTCTTTCCTTATTATATATGTATACATGGCCGCTGGTGGGCTGTATCAGGGCGAGGATGAGTCTCACCATTGTGGTCTTTCCGGCTCCCGTCTCTCCGAGTATGGCGGTGCAGGTGTTTGGACGGAAATCAAACGAGAGATGGTCTATCACATCCCTGCTGCCGTCGGCGTAGGCAAAGGAGGCATCGTCGAACCTCACTCCCACACCACCCGTCATCGCCATCGACACGGGGTCGCCCTGTTCTTCGAGAGGGTTCTCTTCAAGTTCCATCAGTCGCTCCGCTGCAGTGAACACGGAGACGAATGCCGGCACGAGCTTGGTGAGGTTGCGTGCCGGCCCCTGTATCTTGGACACGAGCTGGAGGAATGCTGTCATTCCGCCGAAGGTGAGTGTGCCGTGATACATCCGCAGTGCGCTCCACAGGAATGCCACGAGATATCCGATGGCGAAACCTGTATTGAGTATGAGGTTTGAGAACACCGAGAATCTGGTGCGTCTCACCACGTTATGTCTCAGTTCTCCCTGCATGTTCTCCAGTCTGCCCACCATCTCGTCGTCTTTCTCAAGGGTCTTTATCAGCATGCGGTGCTGTATCGTTTCCTGCAACACGCTCTGCACCTTGCTGTCGCAGTTACGCACCTGGCGTGTCAGTTTGCGCATGTGGCCCATATACGCCTTGCTCGAGAGGATGAACACCGGCAGCATGGCAATGATGACCAGAGCCAGCACGGGATCCATGGAGAAGAGATAGAAGAAGGAACCCAGAAAGAGGGCGAGCACGGAGAGAGTGCTTGGCAGCGTTTCGGTGAGGAACCCCACCACGTTGCTGACGTCGAATTCCAGGCGGTTCAGCACATCGCCGCTGTGCCATTTCTCCTTGCCATGCCATTCGGAGCGCAGGATGCGGGCGAGCAGACGCTGCTGCATCCTGTTCTGTGCCTTTATTCCCAATATGTTCTTCACCCATATCGAAGCGATGTTCACGGCAAATCCGCCGAGGATGAGCAGCGCCATGATTGCCACCGCCCAATACAGAGAACCCTCGACGACATGCGACGCCACGTCGATGGCGTGTTTCACCGCCCACACCGAAAGCAGACTTATCGCCACATCGATGAGTCCGAGGATGGCATTGAGCGACGCCTGCAGACGGTTGCCGCGCCATGCCCTCCACAGCCATCCTATTATCTGTCTGGCTGAATACCGGCTCTTGGGTATCTTCAGGAATTTTCTCAAATATCTCATTGGCTTACTCGTTCTTCATCCTCATGTCGGCGCCCCACATCATCTTGGCACGCAGCGTGGAGAAATATGTAGAATCCTTGGGCTTCACGATATGTGCGTCGTAGGGGGAACGGCGTATGGTGAGCGTCTGTCCCTCGCCACATTTGATGGAACGTCCGTCGGCGGCGACGAGATAGTTATGGTTCCTGCTCTCCACCTCAAGGGTTATCACAGAGTCGTCGGCAACGACGATAGGACGCATGTTGAGACTATGCGGCGCAACGGGAGTGAGACACAATATTCCGGTGTGCGGCACGATTATCGGTCCGCCGTTTGACAAGGAATAGGCTGTCGACCCCGTCGGCGTGCTCACTATCAGTCCGTCGGCATGGAACGTTACGATATATTCGCCGTTGATGCTGGCACGGATGGAAATCATCGAAGCATTGTCGCGTTTCAGTATGGCAATCTCGTTGAGGGCGCATTCCGAAATCCGCTCGTCGCCGTTGGCGCCATCGCTCTCCACCTTCACCATGGCAAGACTGTCTACCATATAGCTGTCGGCGTATATGCTGTCGAGCACACTGTCGAAATCGTCAACGCCGACACCGGCGAGGAATCCCAGGCGCCCCATGTTCACGCCGATAATGGGAATGCTGCGGCTGCCCACGCTGTATGCCGACCGCAGCAATGTGCCGTCGCCTCCCATGGATATCACGAAGTCGGCATCAAAGTCGTTTCCTTCAAACACAGTGACGCCATGCAGCGGCAAACCGTGGGACGAGCAGAGGAAATCGTAGAAACTTCTCTCCATGCTCACCTGCGCCATCCGTTCATTGAGCGACAACAGCAAGCGCTGTATGTCCGCCGACTTCCTGGCCTGGTAAATATTACCGAAAATGGCAAATCTGAGTTTTCTCAACGACATAATTGGGAGTTTTTTATCTTTCTGACGAATTAATAAGCCTCCATTGCAAATGTTTTCGTAACTTTGCGCTTGAAAGTGTCTGCAAATATACGGTTTTCTACCGAATTTCGGGCACTGTGATATTAACAAATTGAAGAGACATGACAAAATTAAGTGTAAACATAAACAAGATAGCCACCCTGCGCAACGCCAGAGGCGGCAACAATCCCGACGTGGAACAGGCCGCCGTTGACTGCCAGTTGTTTGGCGCCCAGGGCA
Source organism: Prevotella sp. CAG:592 (assembly GCF_000436015.1). Lineage (NCBI taxonomy): Bacteria > Pseudomonadati > Bacteroidota > Bacteroidia > Bacteroidales > Prevotellaceae > Prevotella > Prevotella sp. CAG:592. The sequence goes on from NZ_FR892484.1 coordinate 9,855, forward strand.
TAACCGTACATCCAAGACCTGACGAAAGACACATCCGCTATCAAGACGTGAGGGAGATAAAACCGCTCATCACTACGGAATTCAACATCGAAGGAAACCCTATCGACAGATATATCGACCTCGTGCTTGAGGTGATGCCGACACAGGTAACGCTCGTTCCCGACGGCGACGCCCAGCTGACGAGCAACCACGGATGGAACACGATAGAGAACAAGGCGTTTCTTACCGACGTGATAGGAAGATTCAAGGAGGCAGGCATCAGAACGAGCATCTTCGTGGACCCTTCTGCCGAAATGGTGAGGGGAGCCAAGGAGTGTGGAACCGACAGAGTGGAGCTCTACACCGAATCTTACGCATCGGGATATGCCGAAAACAGGGAGGAGGCCATAAAGCCGTTTATCGACGCTGCCGTGGCTGCCCGCGATTTGGGACTGGGTCTGAACGCCGGCCACGACCTCAGCCTGGTGAACCTTGCCTACTTCCACAGGATGATTCCATGGACCGACGAGGTGAGCATCGGACACGCCATCATCTGCGATGCCCTCTACATCGGACTGAAGAACACTATCGAGGCGTATCTCCAGTGCCTAAAGTAAGGCCCCGAAGCTGACAAAGGCTACAGGCATACAAGGAAGCCTGTCACTTCCCCTTGGAAAAGTCAGGATTGGTATCACTTGCAAATTAAAGAATTATGGCACGAGAATACAAGCTGAAGCGCGACACGCAGGAAAAAGACGACAAGACGGCTACTACCGACATATTCCAGCGATACATCAAGAAAGACAAACGGTCTATCAATAGAATAATTAAACAACAAAAGATTATGGCAAAAGCGTATATGTTTCTTGCCAACGGTTCAGAGGAAATAGAAGCCCTGATTCCCGTTGACGTTTTCCGCCGCGGCGGAGTGGAGATAAAGACAGTGAGCATCACAGGCTCAGAGTTAGTAGAGATGGCACACGGCGTGACCGTGAAGGCCGACCTCAAATTCGAGGACGCCAAGCTGGAGGATGCCGACCTGCTGATGCTGCCCGGAGGACTGCCAGGCGCCACAAACCTCAACGACCACGAGGGTGTGCGCAATGCCGTGCTCAGCCAGTATGAGAAGGGGAAACTCGTTGCTGCCATCTGTGCCGCACCGATGGTGTTCGGAAGCCTGGGCATCGTGAAAGGCAGACGTGCCACATGCTACCCCGGATTCGAGAAATATCTCGACGGAGCGGAATATACCCATGAACTGTGCACCGTTGACGGCAATGTGGTGACAGGCGAAGGTCCTGCCGCAACATTCCCCTATGCCTACACGCTGCTCGAAATGCTCACCACGAAGCAGACAGCAGAGAGCGTGGCTGATGGAATGATGTATCTGCATCTCATGGAAAACAAATAAGCGCCGCATGATGGAGAATCACGACTATGTGATAATCGTTGCCGGCGGTAAGGGGATGCGCATGGGGGCTGACGTTCCAAAGCAGTTCCTGCCTGTAGGCGGACTGCCTGTGCTCATGCACACGATACGCAGGTTCAGGAACTTCAACGACCGCATGCGCATCATCCTCGTATTGCCCAAACATCAGCAGGAGTATTGGAAGGAGTTGTGCGAACGGCATTCGTTCTGCGAACCGATTGTGATTGCCGACGGCGGAGAGACGCGCTTCCACTCCGTGAAAAACGGACTCGACTGCATCCCCGACGATGCCTGCGGAACGGTGGGGGTGCATGACGGAGTGCGCCCATTCGTATCTGCCGACACCATACGCCGCACATACGCGAAAGCCGCGGAGATGAGGGCTGCCGTACCGGTGGTGCCGGTGGTGGACACCCTCAGACATCTCCTGAAGAGCGACAAGCAGAATGCTTCTGACGCCACGACAACCGCCGACACTTCTCAGGATGGCGGAGAAACGCCGTCGGAGACGGTGCCGAGAAGCGAATACCGCATCGTGCAGACTCCGCAGGCATTCGGCATCAGACTGCTGAAGGAGGCTTATGCACAGGACTATTCCGAGGCTTTCACCGATGATGCCTCTGTAGTGGAACACCTCGGCCATGAGGTGGCGCTCGTGGAGGGCAACCAGGAGAACATCAAGATTACAAGACCTTTCGACATGGCTGTGGCGGAGGTGATACTGCAACAGGAGTCCATCCTTCTGAAGCAACAGACTTCAGGCAACTCCAGATGACCAATCTGGGGAGTGAAGCCGACAAGCAGCCAATTCAACCTATCACAACCGAACATCACAAGTGCTTGACATACTGAACCAGGACATACAATATCTGCCTGGCGTGGGACCGAAGAAGAGGGACATGCTGCAGAAGGAGTTGGGTATCTCGAAGATATCCGACCTTCTGGAGTATTACCCATACAAATACGTGGACCGCAGCCGCATATACACCATCAACGAACTACGCAGCGACATGCCCTTCGTGCAGGTGAAGGGACGGATTCTCGGTTTCGAGGAGTTTGGCAGCGGACCGCGCAAGAAGCGCCTCGTGGCCCACTTCACCGACGGAACGGGGATAGCGGACATAGTATGGTTTTCCGGCATCAAATATGCCACGCAGCAATTCAAGGTGAACACGGAGTATATCGTATTCGGAAAACCTACTCTCTATGGCGGCAGATACCAGTTTGCACATCCCGACATCGACAAGGCGGAAGACCTGCAGCTCTCACAGATGGGAATGCAGCCCTACTATATCACCACGGAGAAGATGAAGAAGGCGGGACTGACATCGAGGTCGATAGAGAAAATCACGAAGGCGATGCTCGAAAAGATGAACCAGCCGCTGCCGGAGACACTGCCGCCGTTTATCGCCAACAGACTGCGTCTGGTGGAGAGGGACACGGCACTGCGCCACGTACACTATCCGAAGACCGCCGAAGAACTGCAGAGCGCACGCTTCAGACTGAAGTTTGAAGAGTTGTTCTACGTGCAGCTCAACATCCTGCGCTATGCCTCCGACCAAAAGAAGAAATACCGCGGATATGCCTTCCCGCGCATCGGCGAGATATTCAACAGCTTCTATTCCGACCATCTGCCATTCTCACTCACCGACGCCCAGAAAAGGGTGATGAGGGAGATAAGGAGCGACCTGGGCAGCGGACGGCAGATGAACAGGCTGCTGCAGGGCGACGTGGGCAGCGGAAAGACTCTCGTGGCACTGATGACAATGCTGATAGCTCTCGACAACGGATACCAGGCTTGCATAATGGCACCGACGGAAATTCTCGCCGAACAGCATCTCGCCACGATACGCGAGTTTCTGGGCGACATGGACATAAGGGTGGAACTGCTCACCGGCATCGTGAAGGGCAAACGGCGCAAGACCGTGCTCGGCGGACTCGCCAGCGGCAGCGTGGACATCCTCGTGGGAACACACGCCGTGATTGAAGACACGGTGCAGTTCAGCAAACTGGGACTCGTGGTGGTGGACGAGCAACACCGCTTCGGAGTGGCACAGAGGGCAAGGCTATGGAGCAAAAGCCAGAACCCTCCCCATGTGCTCGTGATGACCGCCACACCGATACCGCGAACCCTCGCAATGACAATATACGGCGACCTCGACGTGAGCGTTATCGACCAGCTGCCGCCGGGAAGGAAACCGATAGTGACGATACACAAATACAACAACCAGACCACAAGTCTGTACTCTGGCATCAGACAGCAGATAAAAGAGGGCAGACAGGTGTATATCGTGTTTCCGCTCATCAAGGAGAGCGAGAAGCTCGACATACAGAACCTTGAGGAGGGGTTTGAAATACTGAAGGAGGTGTTCCCGGAATTCCGCCTCAGCAAGGTGCACGGCAAGATGAAACCGGCTGAGAAGGACGAGGAGATGCAAAAGTTTGTTAACGGAGAGACACAGATTCTCGTCGCCACAACGGTGATAGAGGTGGGCGTCAACGTGCCGAACGCTTCGGTGATGGTGATTCTCAACGCCGAACGCTTCGGACTGTCGCAGCTGCACCAGCTGCGAGGCCGTGTGGGCAGAGGGGCGAGCCAGTCGTACTGCATCCTCGTGACGAAGCCTCAACTGACCAACGAGACGCGCAAACGCATCGACATCATGTGTGACACCAACGACGGATTCCTCATTGCCGAAGCCGACCTGAAACTGCGCGGCCCCGGCGACCTGGAGGGCACCCAGCAGAGCGGAATGGCTTTCGACCTGAAGATTGCCGACATAGCGAGAGACGGACAGATAGTGCAGATGGCAAGGGAGGAGGCACAGAAGATAATAGAGCAGGACCCGGAATGCAACAAAACGGAAAACAGCATGCTCTGGCAACGCCTTGCCGCACTGAGAAAGACCAACGTGAACTGGGCGGCGATATCATGACCGGCGACATCACAGACTGTGATGGGAAAAGAGGGGCAGGAGACGGCACAATGAGCTTAACAGTGCTCATTTATAAGTTGTTATACAACATGCCTATATGTTAACGACGACCTAAAAACTGTTAACTGACAAGCAACTTTAAAATTTTTTTACTACCTTTGCAGCGAAAATTTAATCACAATGACGAACGCGCGATTGACAGTCCGTCATCATGATTAGTCTTACACAAACATAATGCGACAGACAGGAAGACATACCGTTGCATTATAAAATATTTATTTTATGCAATTCAAAAAGACAATCAAGACACTGGCATTAACGGCAGTCATGGCTCTGGCCACAGTACCAGCAGCAGCACAAGACCTCTTGGCACGCCAGGCACCAGTAGACAAGAAACTTAAAGCAGTTGACACTCTCGCACTTCGCGAACTCATACAAAGAGAACAGGCTGGAGCTCCTTCAGCTCAGCTATACAAAGACTGGAACAACAGATACGCTCACCGCGCCACAGAACTTCCAGACTCTTTCAGCATAAACCTGAAACATTTCTGCATGCCTACATCCAGCAGAATCATCACTTCCAACTTCGGAAGCCGTTGGGGACGCATGCACAAGGGTCTCGATATCAAGGTATATATCGGCGACACCATCCGTGCGGCATTCGACGGAAAGGTGCGCATCGTGAGATATGAGGCAAACGGATACGGCAACTACGTTGTGATACGCCACAACAACGGTCTGGAGACCATCTACGGACACATGTCGAAGCATCTCGTGGCAGAAAACGAGCAGGTACGTGCCGGAGACCCTATCGGACTGGGCGGCAACACCGGACGAAGCACCGGTTCTCACCTGCACTTCGAGACCCGTCTCTGCGGAGTGGCTCTCAACCCGGCATTGATGTTCGACTTCCGCAACCAGGACGTGACTGGCGACACATACCTCTTCCGCAAGGAGTCTTACAACAGGGAGTCGCTGGCTGCCACACGTCAGCGCGGCAAGAACGACGACCTGGCTGCCGCAAACGACAACAACTCGAACAACATCGGAGACAATGTGGAGAGTGGCGACGTGCGCTACCACAAAGTGGCAAAGGGCGAGACGCTCGCTGCCATCGCCAGGAAGCGCGGCACCACAATCGACAAGATCTGCAAGCTCAACCACATCAGCAAGAACATGCGCGTGAAGCCGGGACAGATCCTGAGATACTCATAACGAGGGTGCTCACACACTATCGAACCATAGCGAAACTGTATAAACAACACAGGCAAGGAAAAGGCTATCAGGAATATTCCTGGTGGCCTTTCTTATTGGCGTCAACCTGCACACTTTGCCACGGCATCATCCTACTCCAACCGGTCATCAGACCGCCTTGGGCCCGACATGGACAATCGGAATGACACCCTCAAAAAAACAACAAGGGCTACCGGCGGAAACCGATAGCCCTCATCGTGAGATATTCATCCCCAAACGGTCATTATGCAGTTATTTATAACTGCCTGCGGCCGCTTGGAATTTATCATTACTTCTTCTTGTCACACTTCTTAGCGGCAGTCTTGCATTTCTTGTCGCAAGTAGCGCTCTTCTTGTCGCATTTCACCTTGCAGCAGGAAGCCATCTTGGGATCCTTCATGGCGGCAGAACTTACGCCATTAGTCTTCGCCTTGCAGCAGGTGGCAGCCTTGTCACACTTCTTTGCCTTGTCACACTGCATCTTGCAGTCCTTCTTGCAGTCTTTCTTGCATTCCTTCTTTGCCTTGTCACACTGTGTCTTGCCGTCACACTTCTTCTGGCATACGGTCTGGGCGCTGGCGCTTACCGAAAAGCTCAAAGCCGCCATCACGACAGCTGCGATAATTGATTTTCTCATTTCTTTTGTCTCCTTTTTAGTTTATATTATTAAGTTAAGATACGAAACAGGAATCTTATTGCCACCCGCCACCGTATCCACGGCAGCGACATCGTGCAACAATCCACTGTTCACGCTGCAAATGTAGCCTTTAGTCAGATAAATGAGAAATATTTTTAGTTATTAATACCTAAAGGATATAAAAAACGTCAACGCTTCACCACAGCCCTCACCACAAACCAGGCGTGGAGCAGATAAGTGGTTAAAAGACCGTAATATGTCGCCATTATCTTGAAACGCTCACCGAGCGACGCCTTGTGATGGCGTGTGGTAGTGCCTTCTTTCAGATAATCGGCGAGCACGATGCCACTGTTGGCGAGCGGCAGGTTCTTGTCCTCAGCCTGTTTCATTATCCTTATACACCAGTCGAAGTCTGCCGAATAGCGATACATCAGATTGAAGGGCGTGCGCTTGGCGATGTCGGTGCGGGCGTAAAACGCCTGATGGCATACGAGCATGCCGTGGCGGAACGACCGCCACGTAAGCTTCTCTGGAGGCGACAGCCGGC
>NZ_FR892484.1:16628-19052 GCF_000436015.1 Prevotella sp. CAG:592
GACAGCCGGCGGTGGGCAAGAAACTGGCGGTTCCCGTCCACGATGTCGGTATTGCCATAGAGCACGGCAGGCAGTGCGTCCTCTCCCCCATCGGCAGCCACATAGCTGTCCACTCCCGTGTTTGCCACGAGTTCGGCGATAGTATCGTCGGCAGGCAGCGAGTCGCCGGCATTCAGAAAGCACACATAGTCGCCGGTTGCCATCTGCAGTCCCTTGTTCATGGCGTCGTAGATGCCATTGTCAGGCTCCACGAGCAATCTCACCTCATGACCATTGTCAGAGGCGAACGAGCGTTCCATATAGTCTTTTGCCACTACGGCGGTGTCGTCGGTAGAAGCTCCGTCGATGACGATATGCTCCAGAGCGGCATAATTCTGCCGGAACACGCTGTCGAGAGTGGGCTGCAAGAGCTTCTCGGCATTGTATGTAACGGTGATCAGAGTAATCTTTATCATAGTTTATAGCGTTTTAGGGCCAATGCCTCATTATAAGCCTCGATGTATTTCATTGCCACAGAATACTGCGAATAGCAGGTGTTCACCTTTCGCAGCGCCTCGGCGGCGAGCGCCTCGCGGTCGGCCTCACACATCACCCAATGCATGCCTTTGGCCAGGTCGTCAACGCTCTTGTATTCTGCCACGTAGCCGTTTTTCAGATGGTCTATCATCTCAGGGATGCCGCCGGTGTTGAATCCCACACACGGCACTCCGCATGCCATTGCCTCCATGATGGTGTTGGGCAGGTTGTCTTCGAGCGACGGCAGCACGAACATATCCACAGAATTGTATACGCTCGCTATCTTCTTCTCGTCGCTCACGTAACCCAGCGGATACGACGGCAACGGCAGCTTCCCGGCGAGTTCCTCTGCCTGTCCGCCGAGGATGGCGATGCCGGTGTTCTGGCGCATCTCGGGATGCTGTTCCACCATCTTGTTCATGGCGGTGATGAAATAGTCCATTCCCTTGCGCTGGTCGGTGACGCGCTGCGACACGAAGAGAATCAGACGCTTGTCGGCTGGCAGTCCGGCATAGATGCGTGCCTTCTCCTGGTCTTCCCGACAGAACACGTGGGTGTCGATGGGATTGGGGATGCTCATCACCTTCTGGCCGCTGAGCAGTCCGCTCTTCTTAGCCTTGTCGGCGAGCCAGCGGCTGCAGGTGACGAAGAGTATGCTGTTGGTGCCGAGGGCCTGACGCTTGCGGCGCCACACCTTGGCAGAAAGGTCGTTCCTGGATCCGCCGCCGGGCAGCAGCGGACAGTTGCCGCACCTGCTCTCATAGCGGTGGCAGTTGCGGGCGTAATGGCATATCGACGAAGCCGGCCACAGGTCGTGCATCGTCCACACCACCGGTTTCTTGCTTGCCAGGATCTTCCTGATGCCTCCGATGGACAGCATGCCCTGGTTCACCCAGCTCAGGTGTATTACATCTGCCTCGCGGAATTCCCGTGTCCGGGTGATGTCGGTGCCGGCGTTGGCGATGTCTATCTGGAAGAGGTTGTCGCGCTTGAAGCGCAGGTGGCAGAAGATGACGAAGCGTTCCCAGAGGAAGTTCCATCTCTGGTGCCACGACTTGTCAAGCTGCGCCACGGTGATGTTGTCCGTGGCCTTGTCTCTCACCAGCATCTTTGTCTTTATGCCGTTGTTGTTCAGTGCGTCCATGAGCCTGTTTGCCGCCACGGCGGCTCCGCCCACATTCTCACTGGTGTTTACGATTAGCACTCTCATGATTTTCGTCTCCTTTTTGTTTCAACTGCAAAATTATGAATTTATTGAATAACGCCAAACCTATGTGCGATAAAAAATCGCGGCACGGGGACAATAGTTCAGAATCTTTCTCCGCACATTTGCAGAGAAAATCTGTATTTAGCATCTCCTTAACGAACGTTTCTTTCCATGGAAACTTTGGGCACAGTTTTGGGCACCCCCCATGCCCACTTGGGGCAAGGTGCTTGCCCCAAGTGAGAAAGCTGCTTGCCCCACATGGGCAAGCATGCTGCCCATTTATTGCAGTTTTACGATCCTTGCCCATGGTTGTGGCTTTGTTGTCGGCAAAGCAGAAGCAACCAGAGAAATGTAAGCCATAATTTATATTGCATGCAAAAGTCTTACCAGACAGTAGTAAGGCAAGCCATCCACTTCCATACGATTCCTTCCTCTTATTCTCCAACCATCCAGACAATTACCCGATGGTTTCAGAGCACAAATAAAGGCGGAAGCACCTGTATATCAACCACTTCCACATCCACAACCAGATGGTTGACGATTTTTTGGAAAAATGAGGTTATATATCAAAATCGAACCGGGAGACAAAGCAGAACAAGTTTCAAGACATATCAATCACCATAAATAATCCATCGAGACGTCCTTTGCTCTACCAACTAAGAGATGGCGGCATAAAAAAAGAGTCACCATATTAGGCAACT
>NZ_FR892485.1:0-1487 GCF_000436015.1 Prevotella sp. CAG:592
CCGCCCCCAAATAAAGGGATGAACGAAGAAAGATCGAAGAGTGATCGAGACCTTATCGAGAATCGAAGGAGAAGTTATCGAAAAGTAAAACTATAAACAGCCAGCCTTGTTTGTTCGCTGTCACCGAATAAAAAAAGTAGATTTTATTTTGTGCCACCGAATAAAAATTATATCTTTGCAGAAAAAAGAAGAGTATGGATAAGGAAATGTTTAGAACGATCATATCTGAGTATCAAGAATATATAGGAAGCATACCATTGGTAGAACGTCCCCTTGACTTGGAAGAGCATGGCAACTATGTGTTTGTGGGTGTAAGACAGGCAGGAAAGTCCTACTTGTTGTATCAACGTGTGCAGCAATTATTGGCAGAAGGAAAGCTTTTGGAGGACATTGTTTATGTAAACTTCGACGACGAGCGTCTGCAAGGGATGGCTGCTACAGACTTCGATCTCATCATTCAAGCCTATCACAGCATGTATAGCGGGCAGCCGATATTCTTCTTTGATGAGATACAGAATGTGAATGGTTGGGCAAACTTTGCACGTCGTCTTGCCAACTTGAAGTATCGTGTTTATGTTACGGGAAGCAATGCCAAGATGCTGAGCCGTGACATAGAGACCGTTTTGGGAGGCAGGTATCTTAGTGTGAATGTCTTTCCTTATAGCTTTAACGAATACCTTACGGCTGTTGGTGTAAACATTGCAGGAGGATGGCAGTATGGCAGGAAGGCTAATGAATTGCAGCGTCATTTCAGAACCTACTTTGAATGGGGAGGTTTCCCGGAATTGGTCAACTTCCGCGAGAAGCGCATCTGGCTCAACAGCCTGTACAACCGCATATTCTTCAATGACCTTATTGTGCGGCATAAGATAAAGAACGAGGATGCCCTGCGTCTGTGTGTGCGTCGTTTGGCAGAAAGCGTGATGCAACCCTGCTCGTTGAACAGATTGAGCAACTTGGTTAAGTCGACTGGTGTTCGATGCAGTGTGTCAACCATTATGGAGTATGTGAGATATTTGCAGGAGTCTTGCCTGTTGATATCATTGGACAACTATGCCTCTAAGTTCACAGAAAAAGAAACGGTGAAGAAGCATTATTTTGTGGACAACGGACTGTTGCACCTCTTCATCAACAACCCAGACACTCTGTTGCTTGAAAACCTATGTGCCATAACATTATATAAGAAGCATGGCAATGACATCTATTATTTCAACCGCAATATTGAGGTTGACTTCTATGTACCCGAAGAGGGTTTGGCAGTTCAAGCCTGTTATAGAATGAGCGATGAGTCTACATTGGAGCGTGAGATAAAAGCCTTGGTAGCCATTAATTCTTTATATCCTCTGAAAAAGGCAATGATTGTGACATACGAGGACGAGGGAGTGATGGAGCGAGATGGGTTGAAAATAGAGATTGTGCCTGTTTGGAAATGGGTGCTAAATGGTGTAACCAAAGCATCACAGAAAACAACTTAAGACATACTCGAG
>NZ_FR892486.1:0-1947 GCF_000436015.1 Prevotella sp. CAG:592
AAATCATTTGATTTTATTCTTCTTTTACATAGATATTATTTATCTTTGCGGAGTACAATAAATATGTTCTGATGGCAAAAAAAGATATAAACCGAATCAAGGTAATACTTGTAGAAAAGAAGAAAACCGCAAAGTGGTTAGCTGGGGAACTTGGCAAAGACCCAGCAACAGTAAGTAAATGGTGTACAAATGTCTCGCAGCCCAGCCTTGATACGCTTGTGGAAGTGTCCAAGGCGCTTGACGTGGATGTGAGAGAACTACTCGTATCCACCAAGGAAGAGCCGAAGTATATTCGTGTAGAATGATGGCAGACGAAAGACAAACAAAAAAAATGAACGAATCATCATTATACAAAGTTGGCGATGAAGTGGTGTTTACATTGAACGAAATACAAAAAGAAGGAGTAGTTTCTATTTTTGATGCTAACGGAACATTCGAACGCCCCAGAATCCCATCTTATGATATTTTGGTAGAAAATGAGAATATGCTTTATAAACATGTGCCATACGACATGGTAAGTAAAAAATGACATTAATAATGAATACAAAAGCAAAACCATTCATCAAATGGGTTGGCGGAAAAGGTCAACTCATTGAACAACTGGAAGCCAAACTCCCAGCTGACTTTGATAATTGGGACAATGCTACATACATAGAGCCATTCGTTGGCGGTGGGGCTATGTTGTTCTATATGCTGCAACAGCATCCAAATATCAAACATGCCGTAATCAATGACATTAACAGCGATTTGATTACATGTTATAGAACTGTACGTGACAATGTAGAGCGACTGATTCCTTCGTTGCGTGACATACAAGCAGAATATTACGCTTTGCCAGATATGGAGGCCAAACGTGAGATGCTCATGACTGTACGCCAACGTTACAATGAAAAGAATCTTGATCCGATAGAGAATACAACAAAATTCTTCTTTTTGAATCGTACTTGCTTCAATGGCTTGTATCGTGTAAACAAGAAAGGACTATTCAATGTGCCTTGTGGAAAGTATTTGCAGCCACAAATATGTGACGAAGATGTAGCATAATAACTGTTTCTATATAATTACGACCAAATCATATAGAGATAATGTAATGAGAAGTATAAAATCATGGCAAAAATAATAGTAAAGAATCAAACAATAAAGACTCTATCCAAAAATGGAGTTGATTATATTTGTATCACAGATATTGCAAGACAAAAGAATCCAATAGAGCCAAAAGATGTGGTAAAGAATTGGTTACGTTCTAAAAATACATTGGAATATCTTGGGCTTTGGGAGCAGCTGAACAACCCTAATTTTAAAGGGGTCGAATTCGACCCCCTTTTGAAGGAGGCTGGCTCAAATGCCTTTACAATGAGTCCAACTCGTTGGGTGGAACTCACTAATGCAGTTGGTATTATTTGCAAAAGTGGAGCGAACGGCGGAACTTATGCCCAGAGGGATATAGCCTTTAAGTTTGCAAGTTGGGTTTCTGTTGAATTTGAGTTATACTTGATAAAGGAATTTCAACGACTGAAAGAAGAGGAACAAAAACAGATAGGGTGGTCTGCCAAGCGTGAACTGTCCAAGATAAACTACCGCATTCACACGGATGCTATCAAAGCAAATCTCATACCTGCGGAGGTTACACGTGAGCAAGCTGCCATGAAGTATGCCGACGAAGCGGATGTACTCAACATTGCCATGTTCGGAATGACAGCAAGACAATGGCGAGAACTGAATCCCAACAAGAAAGGAAATATCCGTGACTACGCCAGTATCAATGAACTCATTTGCCTATCGAACATGGAGAACCTCAATGCTGTGTTCATCAATGACGGTATACCACAGTATGAACGACTGATCAAACTAAATCGAATTGCCATCCAGCAGATGAAGATTCTTGAAGATACTGATGGCAGAAAATATTTAAAGTAAAGATACCCGTTGGCGGAATTAATTTAAGTT
>NZ_FR892487.1:0-13001 GCF_000436015.1 Prevotella sp. CAG:592
CTGCCCATTATACAATGAAGCGTCAGCCGTTAAAGGCTGTTTGGTGTTATCTTCCAATGTTATTGCTCAGAGGTTAGATTAAACCAATAGACTTTTTCTTGATAGGATTGTCAATTATTGACTACAAAGATAAAAAATCTTACTCAGCCGAAATAGTAAATCATTGGAAATTTTGACTTTAGGTATCACATTTTTGTAATTTTAGGTGGTTTGTAGTAACTGATTCTACAAATCACCTCTCATTGTCATTACCTGGATAAACCTTGTGACTTCTTTTTGATGGTGCTCCTAACCCCAACTTCAGTGTTCCATCCCTATTCGTGAGTTGGTCGGCACAACCATTGGAGGCGCCGAGCGAAACATAAGTGTCTGCGCTACATGACATGTGGCCAACAAAAGCGAGGAAGATGTCAATGGCATTGTCTGTTAATTGAACTTCATTCGTGGCAAAGAGTTTTCCTCGGTTCGAAATAAGAAATCTCACTGACATCCACGTCTACATTCTCAATTTGAGTGCACGACCATTCTGCCATCTGATTGTGCACGTCCTGTTTGTCCCCAATCGTTATTACATCGCTATGAATTTTGTTTGTCATCAAAAATCTGTCATAGTATCATTTTTCTCCTTAATGAAGCCACTAAACCGCTATAGACTAATGACTTGACTCAATGATGCTTTTCTGAATGTTTTACAGAAAAGTGTCATTAAAGTATCATTGAAGTATCATGGAAAGTAAGCGTAACACTATCATCGCGGATGCGCTTACAATTATCAGATGACATCAACTTATTGGGCAACCGCTTGGCATAAATTCTGCCCAACAGGGGCAAGCACCTTGCCCCTGTTGAGAAAGCACCTTGCCCCACATGGGCAAGCATCGTGCCCATTTTAGAGCTTAAAACTGTTGAGGCTCAAGTATCCTGTTCTGTATTGGAGATAGGTAAAAGCATGGGGTTTCTGCCGGTTTAAAACAAAATGATCATTAGGACTTGTTTGTATTTTGTTTATTCTAATTTGGGTAGACCGATTTAAGTTTATGATAGTTGTAGTCTATTATGATATAGATGTGCTCATTTGTTTGTCTATAAAAGAAGCCGTATCTTTGCATCGTCAAAATTGATGACAGACCAAATGATGAACACCCAAGTATTAATCAATAAATATAAAAGATATGGAAAAGCTTTCAGATATAATAAAGAGCGGTCAACTGACTCTCGTTGACTTCTTTGCCACATGGTGTGGTCCGTGCAAGACAATGCATCCCGTTTTGGAACAACTGAAGGAAGAACTCGGCGACAGCATACGCATAGTGAAAGTTGACGTAGACAAAAACGAAGCCATAGCCATGCAGATGCGCATCCAGTCCGTTCCTACCCTAATGGTTTTCAACGGAGGAGAGATGAAATGGCGACAGAGCGGTGCCATGTCGGCAAACGAACTGAAGCAAGTGATAGAGAGAGTGAAGTAGAAAAGACAGCAAACAGTAATAACCCCAATTGAGTAATGGTAAAACAATAACTTGACCGACAAAAATACAGGTCAAAATTTGATCAAGTTATTCTTTCACCATTACTGAACGTCCTAGTGACCGTTTTGGGAGTAAATATTTATCGGCCATGACAGCAAACAAGAAAAAATTCCTCATAGTGGGTGGAGTGGCAGGTGGAGCTACTGCAGCCGCACGCATCAGACGAATGACAGAAGATGCAGAAATCATACTCTTTGAAAAAGGAGAACATATCTCATACGCCAACTGTGGATTGCCATATTATATCGGTGGAGTGATAGAAGACCGCGACCGTCTGTTTGTGCAGACTCCAGAAGCTTTCGGCAGACGTTTCAATATCGACGTGCGCACAAGGAGCGAAGTGACGGCGATAGATGCGACAGCCAGAAAAGTGACCGTGCGCACCGCTGACGGCAAGGAATATAGCGAATGCTACGACAAACTGTTGCTCTCACCGGGAGCGTCGCCAGTGGTGCCGCCTCTCGATGGCATCGACAGCGAAGGAATATTCACGCTGAGAAACGTGAGCGACACCGACCGCATCAAGCGTTATATGAACGACCACAAGGTGAGGCGAGCTGTCATTGTGGGAGGTGGATTCATCGGTCTGGAGATGGCAGAGAATCTGAAGCATGCCGGCGCACAGGTGGCAGTGGTGGAGATGGCAAACCAGGTGATGGCGCCTATCGACTATTCGATGGCGGCTATCGTGCACGACCATCTGCAGCAGCAGGGCGTGAAACTGTATCTGGAACAGGCTGTGGAAGGCTTCTCTCAGGAGGGAGAAGAACTGGAAGTGCATTTCAAATCAGGCATCAGTCTCAAGGCAGACCTGGTGTTGCTGAGCATCGGTGTGAGAGCGGAAACGCGACTGGCACAGGCAGCAGGACTGAAACTTGGCGACATGCGCGGCATTTGGGTGAACGAGTATCTGCAGACATCAGACGAGAACATTTATGCCGTAGGCGACGCCATCGAATATCCACATCCTATCACCGGAAAACCATGGCTGAACTTCCTGGCAGGACCCGCCAACCGTCAGGCACGCATCGTGGCAGACAATATGGTGATGGGCAACAATGAGAGATACGAAGGGGCAATCGGCACGGCAATAGCCAAAGTGTTCGACATTACCGTGGCATCTACCGGTCTGCCGGCAAAGCGACTCAAGCAGATGGACATCCCTTATCTCTCAGCCACTATACATAATGGCGCCCACGCCGGATACTATCCCGGCAGTATGCAGATGGACATCAAAATAACCTTCTCGCCTGAAGACGGCAGACTCTATGGTGCTCAGATCGTGGGCTACGACGGGGTGGACAAGCGCATCGACGAATATGCCATGGCGATAAAGAACGGAGCCACAGTAGACGACCTCACCCGTCTGGAGCATGCCTACGCACCGCCATTCTCTTCAGCCAAAGATCCCGTGGCGATATCAGGCTATGTGGCAGGCAATATACTGAGCGGAAAGATGACTCCACTATATTGGCGCGAGTTGAAAGATATTGATACTACGAAGGTGACGCTCATCGATGTGCGCACAGCCGATGAATATGCTCTGGGAACTATCTCTGGAGCCATAAACATCCCGTTGGACGATATGCGCGACAGACTCTCCGAAATACCGAGAGACAAGCAGATATGGCTGTTCTGCGGAGTAGGACTCCGTGGCTATCTGGCTTCCAATATCCTGAAAGCCAACGGATATGAAGATGTGCGCAATCTGATAGGAGGATACAAGACATACAAGGCTGCCACTGCAAAGATAAACACGCCGGAAGGATTCGGCGAAGCAGCAGATAATAGTCAGGCGAACGCTTCAGAAACGTCAGGATGCAGCGCTGATGCTCCGTCGTGTTCCGCAGACAAAGAGGTGATAAAGGTAGATGCGTGTGGCATCCAGTGTCCCGGACCAATCATGAAGATGAAACAGGCGATGGACGCCTTGAGTGCAGGCCAGCAGTTGGAAATCCGTGCCACAGACGCTGCCTTCCCAAGAGATGCAGAGGCATGGTGTAATACAACGGGAAACAAGTTCCTTGGCAAACGGTCGGAGGCTGGCATACACATAGCTCTCATAGAGAAAGCCACACCATGCGCCATAGAAGCAGCCAAGCCTCAGACCAACGATTTTGGAAAGACGTTGATACTCTTCAGCGACGATCTCGACAAGACGCTCGCCACATTCGTTCTCGCCAACGGGGCGGCAGCAACAGGAAAGAAAGTCAGCATATTCTTCACGTTCTGGGGACTGAATGCAATAAAGAAGACTCACAAGCCAAAGGTGAAGAAAGACATCTTCGGACGGATGTTCAGTTGGATGCTCCCTTCAGACTCTTCCAGACTGGCACTTTCGAAGATGAACATGATGGGTATGGGCGCCAAGATGATGCGCTATCTGATGAACAAGAAGGGAGTGGACTCTCTGGAGTCGCTTCGCCAGCAGGCAATCGACAATGGAGTGGAGTTCATAGCCTGCCAGATGTCGATGGATGTGATGGGAGTTAAGCGCGAGGAACTGCTCGACAATGTCACCGTCGGAGGTGTGGCAAGCTATATGGAGCGTGCAGACAGGGCAAACGTGAATCTCTTTATATAAGAATAAACAGTCAACAATGTATATGCCCATTCACTAACACCGCATTATGAATCTACAACAACTCAGATACATAATCGCCGTCAACCGCTTCCGCAATTTTGCGAAAGCGGCTGACTCGTGTAATGTATCGCAGCCAACGCTCAGCGCCATGCTGCAGAAACTGGAAGAAGAACTCGACATCAGAATCTTTGACCGCACCAACAGATCTGTGACGCCTACCACCGCCGGCGAAAAGATAATCCGTCAGGCAGAGAATGCGCTGATGGAGATTGAGCGCATCGGCGAGATAGTTTCTGAAGACAAAGGACAAATAGGCGGCGGGTTCAGATTGTCGGTAGGTCCAACGATAGCGCCATACATACTGCCGAAGTTCATCAGACACTATAGGGAGATGTATCCCACAGTGGAATTGTCGATACAGGAAATGAAAGTGAACTTCATGATAGAGGCGCTGCTGCGAGGCGAACTGGATGCCGGAATGGCGATATCGGGCAATGTGTGCGATGGGGTGCTTGAGATTCCGCTCTATGCAGAGAAATTCATGGTATATCTTGCCGAGAGCTGCTGGCGCAAGTTGCCCGTGTTCAAACCGGAGAATCTGGAACACGAGAACATGTGGATAATGAAGGATGCCCAGTGTCTGAGAGACAGCGCTTTCTCTTTCTGTAAAGCACGGAGCAAGGGAACCCATATCTATGAGGCTGGCAGCATCACCACCCTTGTGCATATCGTCGACGAGAATGGCGGTTTTACCATCATTCCGGAGATGCACCTTCCGTTTCTCAACGACAGGCAGCGGGAGAACGTGCGCCCGATAGAAGGCGACTATCTCTCGCAAAGGCGAGTGTCGCTGTATGTCAAGGAGGATTATGTGAGAGAGCGTATGCTCAACACCATTACCGACACCATGAAGACATTCATGCCCGCAGGGATGATAGGCGAGGGGATAATGAAATACGGCATCAGACTATGACCGTTTTGAAAAATATAGTTGCCAAAAAACAAAATCCAAGCAGCCCTGATGGCTTTTAAAGATGACAAAATCCCGTGCTGAAAAGATATTCTCTATCACGGGATAGATATTTACAATTGTTCACATGTAGAAGGAATTGTATATTTGCAAAACTATATTATGACAACAACTCCCAACGTTCAATAGCCCGTTGGGGAGGATAAAGCAAAGATATGGAGAAATTGCGTAAAATATTCCTCTTCTATTATGAAGGCTTCAGGGGGATGACGGTCGGCAAGACGCTGTGGACCATCATCCTCATAAAGCTCTTCATAATGTTTGCCGTTCTCCGCATATTCTTTTTCCAGCCCGCCCTTTTGGGCACCGACGAGGAGAAAGCAGACAAAGTGAGGGAAAATCTGATAACAACGAAACCTTAATAAAAAAGCGTATGGATATAATCAACGTAGTAGAATGGTCAAGGGCACAGTTTGCCCTTACCGCATGTTACCATTGGCTCTTCGTGCCGCTGACATTGGGATTGGGAATAATAGTAGCCGTGATGGAGACAGTGTATTACCGCACCCGCAAGCAGGAATGGCTCAGTCTCACCAAGTTCTGGATGACGCTCTTTGGCGTAAACTTCGCTATCGGAGTGGCTACGGGCATTATCCTGGAGTTTGAGTTCGGTACCAATTTCTCCAACTATTCATGGTTTGTAGGCGACATCTTCGGTGCTCCGCTTGCCATCGAAGGCATCTTTGCCTTCTTCTGCGAAAGCACTTTCTTCGCCGTGATGTTCTTTGGATGGAAGAAGTTTTCTGCCGGCCAGCACCTTGCTGCCACCTGGCTCACTGCCTTTGGCGCGAGTCTGAGCGCATGGTGGATTCTCGTTGCCAACTCATGGATGCAGTATCCTGTGGGCATGGAGTTCTCTGCCGACCAGATGCGCAATGTGATGGTCAGTTTCCGGGATGTGGCTCTGTCGCCGGTAGCGGTAAACAAGTTCATCCATGCCGTCACCAGCGGATGGTGTCTCGCCGGTGCCTTTGTCGTATGCGTCAGCGGATGGTTCCTGATGAAGAAGCGCAACGTAGACTTTGCCGTCAAATCCATCAAGGTAGGCGGCGCAGTAGGTCTTGCAGGCATCCTGTTGTGTATGTTCTCCGGCGACGGCAGTGCTGTTGAGGTGACAAAGGTGCAGCCCATGAAGCTCGCTGCCATGGAGGGTCTGTATGAGGGCAAGGAAGGCACGCCCCTTGTGGGCTTTGGCATACTGAATACGGAAAAACAGTGGAATGACGACAAGGATCCGATGCTGTTTGAGATAGCCATACCAAAGGGATTGAGCATACTGGGACGCCACGACGCCAATGCCTTTATTCCGGGCATCAAAGACATTATTGAGGGCAAAGACATTGTGGATGGAAGGATGGTCAATACCGTTCCGTATGCCGAACGCATCAAGCGCGGCAAGGCAGCCCAGAAGGCTCTGGCGGCATACAACGAGGCTAAGAAGGCAGGCGACGCTGCCGGAATGGCAAAGGCAGAAAAGGAACTGAAGCCAGACTACAAGTATTTTGGCTACGGCTACTTCAATGATGTGAAAGAAGCAATCCCCGATGTGGCAATGGTGTTCTATCCTTTCCATATCATGGTCGCCGTAGGCGGATGGCTGTTGGTGTTCCTCGCCGCAACGGTGTTCCTGTCGTTCAAGAGACGCGGATGGCTGAGCTGCAGATGGAAGAACATAAGTATATTCCCGCTTTTGGCATTTGTCACTTTGCCTCTGGCATATCTCTGCTCCCAGTGTGGCTGGATAGTAGCCGAAGTGGGTCGTCAGCCATGGGCAATCCAGGATATCATGCCAGTGCAGGCAGCCGTGTCAAGTCTGTCGGTAGGTCAGGTTGTCACCACATTCGTCATCTTCGGCTTGTTGTTCACCATCCTGCTGTGTGCTGAGATAAACATTATGATAAAGCAGATAAAGAAGGGTCCCGAAGTGCAGGAACACGTAAACTGATTTTGTTAAACCCACAAATATATACACTATGAACTATCAATTATTACAAGAATACTGGTGGCTTTTGATTTCCGTCTTGGGATCACTGTTGGTCTTTATGCTCTTCGTTCAGGGCGGACAGTCGATGATACCCCAGATGAAGGAGGAGCAGCGTGAGGACATGATATATACCATTGCCCACCGTTGGGAACTAACCTTCACCGTGCTCGTCACCTTTGGCGGAGCCTTCTTCGCTTCGTTTCCGCTGTTCTATTCCACCTCCTTCGGTGGAGCATACTGGATATGGATGCTTATACTCTTCGGCTTCGTCGTGCAGGCGGTGAGCTTCAAATACCGTCTTTCCGACGGAAACATCCTCGGCCGCAAGCTATATGACATCTTCCTTTTCATCAACGGCATTCTTGCGCCGCTGCTCTTGGGCGGTGCGGTGAGCACATTCTTCTTCGGAAGCGATTTCACGGTAGAGAAGACAAATCTCACAGACGCCGCAGCTCCCGTGATATCGCAGTGGGGAGACTGGCATGGACTCGAAGTCCTTCTGGATTGGCGTGTGGTGATGTTCGGATTGATGGTATTGTTCCTCACAAGGGTGCAGGCCAACCTGTGGTTTCTCAATCAGGTGAAAGACGAGAACACGGCAGAGTGGAACAGAAAACAGCTCCGTGTCAATGCTCCGGTATTTGTCGTTCTCTTTCTTGCCACAACGGCAGTATTGCTTACTACCGGCGGTTACGAAACTACCGGCCTGCATGAGTTCCAGTGGGTAGACAACAAATATCTCAACAATTTCATAGCCATGCCGGCGGCGCTCATAAGCTTCCTCTTGGGCACACTCATGGTGCTCTATGCAGTCTTTGCCGCTCTGTTCAGAAAGAGTCGCAAGGGAATCTGGTTCTCCGGCTTGGGAACGGTGCTTGTGGTTCTGTCGCTCTTCTGGGTGGCAGGCTATAACGACACGCCTTACTATCCGTCTTATGCCGATATGGAGTCATCGCTGACAATCTACAATTCGTCATCATCAGAGTTCACCCTGAAGACTATGAGTGTCGTCAGCCTTGCCATTCCGTTCGTGTTGGCATACATCGCATGGGTGTGGTATAAACTCACGAAATAAGCGGGAGATTTATATGCCCCATTGAGTCTGACCCCAAGCGGCGCTGATGGCCGTTTGGGGTTATTTTGACTTCCATATTTCATAGCAGAACGGAGGAGTCTTGGGATTTTCTTCCTGTTCATGGCTGATGGCTGAACGCTCAGCCTTTATCGTTTCCACATATTGTTCCAGCATGCTCTTGAAGACAAGGAATGAACGTATCTTCGTGTCGTGGTCTGAATGCTGGATGATGAAAACATAACGGTTTAGCGGATGCTTCCTCATCACGCTGACAATCCTGTCTGCCAGGTTTTCTGTGAAGGTGCAGTCTACATTTGAGAAGAAATACGACATATTGAAAACCACGAGGTTTGGCACTTCAGACACGGAAGTCCAATATCTGTCGTCCAATTCCATGAATGAAGTCTTGAAATCCATCAGCATCCTGTCGCCGGTAGTTTCTCCCAGCAGTTTTTCCGCCATTGCCTTCATCGCCGTAGAGATGTCAATGCCAGTATAATGAATGTCCGGAAACAGCCCCGCCATTTGCTCAGCAAACGCGATGCCGCAGGTGGCAGGTCCGCATCCAATGTCTATAAACCTTATTCTTCCGCTCATATTCTTTGCCATGGCCGACAACCAGTTGCTGTAAGACTGATACAGTCTTTTCGCACTGCGATAATACCTCTGCATGATGTAATGACAGTATAGCAATACCTGGTCGTCGGCATTAATTATCAGGTTGGCATTCAATTCCGTGCTGAATAGCGACGAGTCATTCGAGAAGTCCGACCGTCCGTAGTTGATGAGCGACATGTTGGCATCCGTCGTATTGCCGAGGATTATCTCGTGTCCTCTTGTGCGCAAATCATTTTTTATCTCATCCACGACATGCTTGCTGAATGCGGCAGCGAATCGGGATGACATGCCCGATGTTTCCTCAGCCATTGTCGTTTCATAGGCGTCAACCGTTTCGCTTACTTCAAAGTTTCCCTTGCAATAATCATCCGGAGCTACATCAAAGTATCCACCCTTGCTCCTCACGAACTCCATCAGTTTGTAGAAAGTGAAGTTCTCGTTGAGAAGAACTGGATTTCCGATGAGAATCAGGTTCAGTCTTGCTCTGGTCATGGCAACATTCAGTTTGCGGTCTATCACCAGTCCGTCCTCTTCAAACACATTGCTCGTAAGGAAGTTGAGCTGATACGGCTGCTGGATGGTGAAACCATATATGATATAGTCACGCTGACTGCCCTGATAGCGCTCCACGGTGTCTATCGTGATGTCATGAAGACAGGGAATGCCGAACTTGTCTATCTCGTTTCTCACCGTGGATATCTGGTTGCGGTAGGGCACAATCACGCCAATCGTCTTTTCCGTGTCGAAACAACCGGATGCCAGCTCATACACGGCGCGTACGGTGGCGGCAATCATCCTTGCCTCCACGCTGTTTGTCTTTGCCGATAGCGACCGCTTTGGTGGTTCTGCCGTGACGAAAGCTATGCGGCGGGTCGTGAGCATGGTGATGATGCTGTTTCCGGTGTCTTTGCGCACATTGGGAAGAATCTGGTGGTCGAGCGGCACGATGTCGAGGCGGTTGCCATAGAAGGCATAGTTGGGAAACTCCGCAATGTCTCTGTGCATGCGTCCCTGCTTCGTCAGCATATACACGAAGCGGTCGTCGTAGTCGCCTCTGCCCGTCTTGAAATGTGTGAGCAGGCGCTCAAAGAGCGACAACCGGCAGTCAGAGAGATGTATGTCGCACAACTCCGGTTCAGTCACGGCAGACTCCTCCGGCGTCTGCTGCACTACGGCAGGCAACTGCTTGTGGTCGCCTATGAGCACAAACTTGTCTATCCTGCACAGGTCGTCCTTCTGTGCGCTGAGCAGTCCGATGAGATGTGGCTCGAGAATCTGCGACGACTCGTCTACAATGGCAAGACTGAAGTGCTTTATCTGCAGCAATGACACGTTGGCGTTGAGCGCGGCAGTCGTTCCACAGAACACCCTCGTGGAGCGGATGGCCTTTCTGCCGGAATCCAGATCTTGGGATTTCAGTTTGTTGCTCAGCAGATATTGACGGTATTCCTTGGAGCAAGAGAGTTCAGAACCAATCCTCACGAAGTCGAAGTCGGGATCCTCCTCCTTCAGTTCCACGAGTTTGCTGCATATCTCGTCAACCGCCCGGTTTGTGTATGACAGCAGCAGCACGTTGGTGTCCTCCTCCAGCAGTTCCTCCTTCAGCAGGTTCACCAGTCCGTAGGATGTCTTGCCCGTTCCCGGAGGACCGATGATGAGAAACAGGTCGCGCGCCTGTTTCGCACGGTCAACGAGCGTGTTGAAGTTGCCGTATTCCCCCTTGCGCCTTATCGTAGGGTCGGTCTCCGGCTGGCGCTGCAGGAGGATAAGGTCGCGTCGCTCTTTGGGAGCAGAGAGGAATGAGTGCATGGCGCTATACAGAGAGCCCGTCATCGACTCAAGCATATCGTGCTCTATTGCCCATAGTGTGTCGCCAGGTTTGTTCCCAAAAGCAGTCTTGTCCGTCTGGCTGCAGCGCAGACGCAGTTCTATACTGTCGTTGCGCATGTCGATGATGGTGGCGCGGTGTACCATTTGCGCACATGCGTCAGGCACCTTCGTGTCTTTGTTGTAATTGTATGGATAGAGCATCACGATGTCGCCGATGCGGAAATTTGTGGTGTCAGCCGACTGTGGCTCGTCAAACCGGAGCTTTATTCCGCTCACAGACGTCTCCTGCTTGTCCTCAAAGTCATATCCGGCGATGTGCAGCTTGTCGTAGATGTTGCCGGCAGCCTTCTTGTCCTCCAGCGTGTCATTCCATGTTGAGGCGAAGCCGGAATCCTCCTTCGTCTTGTTGCCAACCTTGGCAAGCAGCTGCTCGTTTTCCAGAAAGCGCAGAAACCGGAGATAATACAGGCGCTCAAGCTTTGATGCAGAGGCGATGGGCGAAAGGAGTTCTGAAAGTTGAGGCCGTATGTAATCCTCCCACAACCGTCCGGTCACCTTCTTCTTGTTCAGCATGTCGGGAGTAAGACTTGTCAGGATGTCGAGTCCCTCCTTGGCATACAGTATCTCGCTCCATGCGAGCAGGTTGCGCATCCTGATGGCGCGGTGAAGCAGCTGCGGGGCATTAGGCGAGCTGACCAGTCCTTCAGAGTATTTGGAGTAGAGGAGCATGATGCCTCTGATTTCCGACGGATACTTGTCATATCCATAGGTGAGCAGCGCACCATACAATAGGGCCTGCACCCAGTGTGGTTCCCTCACTTTGGGTATGTTGGGATTATAAGATGGCGAAGTGTAAGGCACGAAATCCCCCTTTCCTGATTTCTGCTCTATGATGATGATGTCTTTATCCTTTTGCCACAAGAAGTCAAGTCGTCCCTGAATGCCCAGCACCTCGCTGAAGAACGACGGTTCGAGAACCACGCCTTTCCTGTTGTAGTCTTTGATAGACTGCGGCAGACTGGCGCCTATCAGATGGCTGATGTTGCGCTTCTGTATCTGTGCGTCTTGCGTGAACCTGATGCGGTCCTTTGGGAGTTCCAGCCCCGGGCATGATATTATGCTCATGATATTCCTGCTTACAAACTCCCTGATGCTGTCGCTGAAGGCGATGTTGCGGTCGTGTACCACGTCATCGAGGAACTGTCCCGACAGGTTACCCAGATGTATGGGCAGCGTGTTGGGATTCGGTTTAATCTTGTTTACCAGATTCACGAACGGCGATTCGGCATAAGACTCGAAGCAGCTTGATATCGTGGTGATGTTTATGAGATAGTCTGGCTCCAGAATGATAAGCTCCGGCAGACAGATTTCGCCGCGCTCATCCATACGGATGCGCACCAGGTTCAGTCTGGCTCCCTCCCAGAGTGTTGTCTTGAGGTACGACCAGTCTGATTTCCCCTCAAGTGTGAGGATGTGGTTGTGGTTGCCGTAGGAAATCTGCATGGTGTTGTTGTTTTCCTCTTCCGTCGCCCATATATACTCGTCATCCCAACGTTCCACAACGACCCGAAGCACCTTCTCGCTGTATCGTCCCCATGTCTTCTTCCTGTCGGCACGTGGAAAACAGGCTTTCAGCTGCTCCGGTATTTCTTCCTTGCCGCACACATGATACACCAGCAGCGTTGTGGCTTTCAGATTATGCGGAAAGAGCTTGGAAAGTTCTTCTGCCGAGAGTTCCTGGTCGCTGTTGGGGCGGGGAAAGAGGTCCTTGCGACCCAGCTGTATGAGATTGGCAATATTGGATGGTATATCGTATTCCTTGATGCAATAATCCACCTTGGCGAATAGTCCCACGAAAGCAATCTGGCAGTCGAGAACGGCTTGGTCCACCGCCCGGCGGAATACCTGTTTGAGAATGGCGTATCTCTCTTCTTCCGTCATGTCGTCAGCGCAAGATTCCTTCAGTTGCATATATAGGCTTGATGCGGAGTCTACGACGATGGATTTTCCTATGCTGGCATTGACCCTCTCGCTGTTGTCAATCTTTCGTTTGGTATATGGTTTTGTCTGCATGATTATTTTCCTGTTATGGTGTCGGCAAATCTGTTTTCCTTATGGCGCTACCAGATTTTGAGCGCATGCAAATATACTCAAACTATACGAGAATAAGCCATGAAAGCACACCTTTCGAGAAATAAAGCTGTCATAAACCATATCGCCACATTTGCTAACGTGCAATGCAAAAGGGCAACGTCTTTATCAACGTTACCCCTGGTTGTTGTAATTATTTCCAGTCAACAGTGTTGTTTTATTGGTGAAAATGCCGTAAATTTGCTGATTGAATAATAAAT
>NZ_FR892488.1:0-2571 GCF_000436015.1 Prevotella sp. CAG:592
ATTCGCCTCCAAGGGCTTATCTTGCCCTCCTCAACACCCTGATTATTTGATTTTTCCATATTTGCAAATAGGTTGCAAAAGATTATTTTGACTTTTGCAACCAAGATTGTCGTATGCCTACCCTATCAGTAATGACTTAGGGTCGCATACATATATTATAATAGGTAAATAAGAAAAAAGACAATGAAGAAAACAATACCAGTGATTGGCATGGCATGCTCAGTGTGTGCTGCCAATGTGGAGCGCAAGCTCAACTCCCTTGAGGGCGTAAATTCCGCCACCGTTTCCTTGGCAGGACGCACCGCCCTTGTCGATTATGACCCGGAGAAGATTACCCTCGAAGATATGAAGCGTGAGATTTCCAATGCAGGCTACGACCTCGTCATCGAGGCAGACCGTAGTGCTGAGGAAATTAATCGCCGCGAATTTACTCTCTTGAAGCGCAAGACCCTTCTGTCCTGGTTCTTCGCCATTCTCGTGATGGCGTTCTCCATGGACTGGGTTTCGACCGGTATAGAGAACACCGCCTCTATGGGCTATGGCATGATGAGGGACAGCCACGCCTCGGCTTTCAACAACCAGATTTCCTTGATTCTCGCCCTCTTGAACATGTTGTATTGCGGTCGGATGTTCTATGTCTCGGCGTGGAAGCAACTCAAGCATCGAACCGCCAATATGGATTCTCTCGTGGCTCTGAGCACTCTCATCGCCTTTCTCTTCAGTGCCTTCAACACCTTCTTCGGAGAAATGGTATGGGGCGCAAGGGGCATCGAATGGCATGTCTACTTCGATGCCTCGGTGATGATCATCACCTTCGTTCTGACAGGAAGATGCCTGGAAGAGAAGGCGAAGGATGGCACGGCGGCAAGCATCAAACAGTTGATAGGCTTGCAACCGAAGACCGCCCGACTGGTCGCCGACGGGCAGTTGGAGGAGGTGCCAATCTCCACTATCCAACGTGGTGATGTCATCGAGGTGCGTGCAGGGGAAAAGATTCCTGTGGATGGCGTGGTAACCCAAGCCGAGAGCTTTATGACAGCTGATGCGGCATACGTGGACGAGGCGATGATTACAGGCGAACCTACCCCTGTGGCAAAGCGGGTGGGCGATGAGGTATTGTCAGGAACGATCCCGAACCAAGGCAAGCTCCGCATGAGAGCCAGACAGATAGGTGAGAACACCACCCTGGCACATATCATCAGAATGGTGCAGGAGGCACAGGGGAGCAAGGCTCCCGTACAGCGCATCGTGGATAAGGCGGCATTGGTATTTGTGCCGGTGGTGGCAGGCATCGCCTTGATTACTTTCTTGGCATGGTGGATAATCGGTGGCAATGCCTGTCTGCCTCAGGCTATCATGAGTGGCGTGGCGGTATTGGTAATCGCCTGTCCTTGTGCCATGGGTTTGGCAACGCCTACTGCCTTGATGGTGGGAATAGGAAAGGCGGCACAGAAGCAAATCCTCATCAAGGATGCCGCCGCCCTGGAAAATATCCGTAAGGTGGATGCCCTCGTCATCGACAAGACTGGCACGCTCACCATTCCTAACCAGAATGTAGACTTCACGAAAGGAGACGGATTGGATGACCTTGAGTCTCGCGAAACCCTCAAGCCTCATGCTTCCGAGGCAATGAAACTGTTAGAAAAGGAAGGCATCGAGGTGTATATGATGAGTGGTGACCGGGAAGAGGCGGCTCGCTATTGGGCAAACAAGGCTGGCATCAAGCATTATCAGAGCAAGGTGAAGTCTGACGACAAGCAAGCCATGGTCAAGAAACTCCAAGCGGAGGGCAAGCATGTGATGATGATAGGCGACGGCATCAACGACACCCAGGCATTGGCTCTTGCTGATGTCAGTATGGCGATAGGCAAGGGAACGGATGTGGCGATGGATGTGGCACAGGTCACACTGATGGACGATGACCTGATGGCGATACCTGATGCCGTGAAACTAAGCAGGAAGACGGTGGGCATGATTTGGCAGAACCTCTTCTGGGCATTCATCTACAATCTCATCTGCATCCCTCTGGCGGCAGGTGTCCTTCATCTCTTCGGCATCGATTTCCAGATTACACCGATGTGGGCAAGTGCCCTGATGGCATGTTCAAGCGTGAGTGTCGTTCTCAACTCTTTGCGATTGCGCTTCGCTTAAAGGTAGTAGGGTAAAAAAAGTAACAAACATCCGAAACCAAGATTTAAGTCTCGGATAAAAGGAGATATATTTATGTATTCAAGATATATATTGCTCAGTGCCTTGTTGGTTATTGGTGCTGAGACTTATGCAAAAAACAATAAGACAGAGGTTGCGTCTCTGTTATCATATAATGATTCTGAAGGAAACGCCCCTGCTGATTCCTCCTATCAGGATTCCATCTTCAAGGACCAGACCTTGCAAGAGGTGAAGGCGGTGGCACGCAAGCCGGGAACTGTGACTTGATGTAAAATCAGACAACCCCATAATAAACAAATTGCCCAAGATGACAACTCAAATGTTCATCTTGGGCAATTCGTTTATATGGTCAATTGAAGGTTGTATGACTTATAATCCCAAATCGCTTTCTATGTTAATATC
>NZ_FR892489.1:0-3952 GCF_000436015.1 Prevotella sp. CAG:592
AGCGTCTTGCCGACATGTGAGAAGGCAACGGCACCATGATGAGGATATCCTTTCTGGATGAGCACGTGGCGATAGAAACGACCCATCTCGCGGATGGCAAAGATTCCTATGCCGCCGAACGAGCGTGTAGGCACGTCGAGCACCTCGCCCTCAGCGATATAAGAGCGCAGATTGCCCTCAGAGTCACACTGCAGACGATAGAATGTGATTGGGCTGGCAGCGATGTCTCCCTCCAGAGTGCCACGGGTGAAGTCGGGAGTGCCACCGTTCTCGAGCAGACGGTTCTGGATGAGCTGATATTTGATGGCACGGGCAGAACACATCTTGCACTGAGGAGTGTTGCCGCAGTGGAAGCCCATGAAGGTGTCTGTGAGCTGGTAGTCGTATTTGCCGGTGATGTCCTCGTCGTAGATATATTTAGGCACGGAGTTGTTGATGTCGAGCAGAGTCACCGTGTCGTCAGAAGCACAGATGCCGATGAACTCTGAGAGAGCACCGTAGATGTCCACCTCGCAAGCCACAGGGATGCCACGGCTTGCCAGACGGCTGTTCACGTAGCATGGCTCAAATCCGAACTGGCTTGGGAATGCAGGCCAGCATTTGTCGGCGAATGCCACATACTGGCGGGAACCCTTGTGTTGCTCTGCCCAGTCAAGGAGAGTAAGCTCAAACTGTGCCATGCGGCGGCTCAGGTCCGGGTAATATTTGCCTTCGCCCATCTCTTCTGCCATTTCCTTGCATACGGCGTCGATGCGAGGGTCGTTCTCGTGCTCCTTGTAAGCCACGAGCAGGTCGAGCTCTGAATTCTCTTCTATCTCCACGCCCAGTTCATAGAGTCCCTTGATAGGAGCGTTGCAAGCGAAGAAATCCTGTGGACGAGGACCGAAGGTGATGATTTTCAGACCCTTCAGACCTATGATGGTGCGTGCCACCGGCACGAAGTCTTTGATCATCTTTGCCACTTCCTCTGCCGTTCCAACCGGATACTCAGGGATATATCCCTTCAGATGGCGCATGCCCAGATTGTATGAGCAGTTGAGCATACCGCAGTATGCGTCTCCACGGCCGTTTATCATGTCGCCGTCGCCTTCGGCAGCTGCCACAAACATCACCGGACCGTCAAACTCCTTTGCAATAAGTGTCTCCGGTGTTTCCGGACCGAAGTTGCCGAGGAACACCACGAGGGCGTTGCAGCCTTCTGCCTTCACTTCGGCAACGGCCTTGAGCATGTCCTGCTCATTCTCTACGGTGGTCTGGCAGTTGAAAATCTCACCTGTGTATTCTTTTACAATGTTCTCGCGACGCTGTGTTGACAGTGCGATAGGGAAACAGTCACGGCTGACGGCGATGATGCCCAGCTTGACCTGAGGAATGTTGTTGCTAACCATAATTGTATTTTTGAAATGTTTTTGTATGTCTGTTTCTTTGGTAAAGATGTATGCAAAGATACATTTTATATTATATATAAAAAAGAATTAATGAAGTGTATTAATAACAATTAGCATTAATTCACTCCATGAACTGCACTTGCGGCATGTCGCAAGCGGTATGCCGGCTCCTTCATGCCCTAATGACCGGTTTTGGTCAAACGGTCATCATGACCATAAGATATTGTTTCAAGCCCAATCTGTCATTAGGGTTTGTTGTGGTCGGTTTATTTGCTCGACAGGTGGAGAAAACGCGTTATGCGGTGTCCCAGATCGCGTTTCTTGTTGTCGATGAATGCGTCGAGAATCCTTGTGGTCCCGTTTAGCGGCACCACGTCGTAGTCGGCGATGGCGGCAGGGATAAGACAGCTGTATCCCTCTCTCACCGTCGTCTCTTCGCCTGTCTCTCTTATCCTTATCTTGAAGTCGCCCTTGATACACATCGTTATGATGAAACTGTCGTATTTCAGCAGGTTGCGGTGGAACGGCTCCGTCAGTTCAGCCACTCTTACGCTGAAGAACTGTGAATCCATAATGAGGTTGGCACGGTTGTCATCCTCTTTATATATAGTGCGATATTCGTCCTCCACATTGAAGTCGAGAGCTTCGGCAGCCAGTTCGGTGTGCAGCTCACGCGGTTTCCCGTCCAGGCCGGGTCTGTTGTAGTCGAAGATGCGGTAGGTGACGTCTGACGACTGCTGCACTTCGGCAAGCAGGATGCCGCTGCAGATGGCGTGTACTCTGCCTGCCGGCAGATAGAACACATCGCCGGCCTTCACCTCATGGCGGGCAAGCACGTCGGTTATGGTGCCGTCGGCGATACGCTTCTTGTATTCGTATTCAGAGATTTTCGATTTGAATCCGGCATATAGATAACTGCCGGGATTGGCGTCGATGACATACCACATCTCTGTCTTTCCCGATTTGCCGTGTACTCTCTTTGCCATCTCGTCGTTGGGATGCACCTGAATGCTGAGGTCTCCTTTGGCATCGATGAGTTTCACGAGCAGTGGCATCTTGCCATCATACAGCTTGTTCACCGATTCGCCCAGGATTTCCTTCGGATGTGCGTCGATAACGGTTGTCAGTTCTTTGCCTGCCCATTCGCCGTTGCTCACGATGCTTGTGCTCGACGGTACGGCGCTCACCTCCCAGCTTTCGCCGATGGGGGTATCTTGCGGCTTGAGTCCCTTATAGGGGCAGAGCCTGTCGCCTCCCCATACCACGGTGTGCAGGTTGGGTTCGAATAATAGCGGATATAGTGTCATGTTCTTCTGTCTGTTGTTCAAAATAAGTTAATTACAAACTTGTCTATAAGATAATGCAAAGATACATTTTTTTTATTTACTCCAAAAAACAAACAGAAATATATTTGTTGATGCGTATTGAAACTTATCTCACGTTGATTATCTTGTGTGTCTGCAACGACAGTTTCCATTTGGGGTGCTTCAGACAATAGTCTATCGTTCCCCGCAGGTTTGCCTTGTTCTGCGTCTCGTCTTTCACGTCGCATGGTTGCAGGCGGTATTCCTTTGCTTCTACATTGGCATATCTGTCCACTCCTTCGTCGTTGCCCTCATACACCACCTTCAGCTCGTCTATCCTGTGCAGCTTCAGCGGTTTCCCTTTCGGCGAACATGTTATCCAGTCTATACGGCAGTCTTCTGGCAGTTCGTATGTGCCGTTGGTCTCCATTGCCACATAGCATCCCTCCGCATGTAGCTTCTCTATAAGCGATGCCGTGACCTGCATCGAAGGTTCTCCGCCGGTGATGACAACGAAGCGTGCCGGAAATTGCCTCACTTCCTCAACAATCTCCTCCTCTGTCATCTCCACGTATCTGGAGTGGTCGGTGTCGCAGAACGAACACTTGAGGTTGCAGCCGGCAAAGCGCACGAAAACGGCTGGCGTTCCCGTGTGGCGTCCTTCTCCCTGCAGACTGTAGAATATCTCGTTTATCCGCATCATTCCTCCTCGTCCTTAACGTATGTCACCATATTGTTGGAACTCTCTTCCACGTCCACCTTATAGCATTCCGGAATCTGGTCGCACACCCATTTGGCTATGTTCTCCGCCGTAGGGTTGAAAGGCAGCAGCTCGTTGAAGTTGCCGTGGTCAAGATAGTCGTGTATCTTGTTCTTGATATGCTTGAAATCAATCACCATCCCCACCTCGTTCAGTTCTCTGGCCTTGCAGTATA
Organism: Prevotella sp. CAG:592; assembly: GCF_000436015.1. Classification (NCBI taxonomy): domain Bacteria; kingdom Pseudomonadati; phylum Bacteroidota; class Bacteroidia; order Bacteroidales; family Prevotellaceae; genus Prevotella; species Prevotella sp. CAG:592. Next base: position 3,628 of record NZ_FR892489.1, read on the forward strand.
CGGTAACGATCCAATTGTGACCATGCAGGTTTGTGCATTTGCTCTCGTAGGGCAGACTGAGTTTGTGGCAGCCTGCTATTTCCATCTTCTTTTTTACGTAATACATTTATTGTGAAGCTAATTCTGACTGCAAAGTTAGTGTAAAAATCCTAATTCCGGCATCTCCAATAGGGTGTTTAGGGCTTAAAACTCTTCAGACAAGCTTAAAAAGTCTAAATATCAGTGTTTTTGTAACAACTTTGTAATAAATGATAATTACTTTTGCATCCGCTTGAGAAGACAGGCTTGAGGATATTCCTCCCGCCTTTGTCAACTCGTCAACTTG
>NZ_FR892489.1:3995-6541 GCF_000436015.1 Prevotella sp. CAG:592
TCGTTACCCGTCAACTATAAATATTTAAATATGGAATTATCAGAAATGTTGTTTTTAGGAGGTTTTGTGGTTTTCATCGCCGCAATCCTTTTGCTTGACATGTTTGTAATCGACAAGAAGGCTCACGAGGTGTCCATCCGTGAGGCTGGCACCTGGACTGCCGTATGGATAGCCTTGGCGCTCCTGTTTTCCGTCTTCTTGTGGTTTCATGGTGATATGGTACATGGAATAGAGAATTTCAGCGATCTCCAGGCAGTGGCTTCGCGCTATGCCTCGCATCTGAAACTCAATCCCGACGATTTCGAGTCGAGTCTGCAGCAATACCGCCATTACATGACGGTGTCATACATCTCAGGTTATCTGATAGAGAAGACGCTCTCTGTAGACAACCTCTTCGTGATGATGATGATTTTCACATCCTTCGGAGTGGGGAAGAATGAATATCAGCATGTGTTGAACTGGGGAATACTCGGTGCCATCGTCTTGCGTTTCGTGTTCATATTCCTTGGCGCTGCCATAATAAGCCGTTTCGACTGGGTATTGCTCGTCTTTGGTGCGGTGCTCGTATATAGCGGCGTGAAGATGTACCTCAACCGCAACAAGAAAGAGGAGATGGATGTGGAGAAGCATCCGCTCGTCAGACTGCTGTCTAAGACGGGACGTATTCACCCTCAGTTCGAGGGCGACAAGTTCTTTATCCGCCGTGCCGGACGCCTGCTGTTCACTCCGCTCTTTGTCACGGTGCTCGTGATAGAGTTCAGCGACCTTATCTTTGCCTTCGACAGCATACCGGCGGTATTCTCCGTGTCGCTCGACCCCTATGTGGTGTTCTTTTCCAACATCTTTGCCATATTGGGTCTGAGAGCCATGTTCTTCCTCCTGGCAGCGATAGCCGACAGATTCCGCTATCTTAAGCTCGGTGTCTGCGTTCTCCTGGTGTTCATCGGTGTGAAGATGCTCATCCATGAGTTTTTTGAGATTGATGCCATATCGTCGCTCGTGTTCATTGTCAGCGTGCTGGTGGTGAGCATCGGAGCCTCGCTGGTGGTGAAGAAGCAGACCGTGTAGCGTATTTACAATCCATAGACTATAGGCATGCCCCCAAAGTGCTGTTCCGTATCAGGAATGTAGCCTTTGGGGGCTTTTCATTCCCATTTCCCTCGCTTAATCGGATTCTTGGATAATCTGCATCGTGGCATTGCCGACTGCATGGCCATCAACAGCGGCTTCGCCTATTATTCCCTGTCGAGCATCTTCATCATAGAATATCGCGGAGCTGAACTCGGCACTATAGCCCTGCTTGTCAATGTCATTAGAGAGATGATCACTCTATTAGACGTTGGCATAGGCAAACGAAAAAGGCACGACCCCTCGCTTTTGAGAAGCCATGCCCGGAAATATATATTGAGATTTTGGAACTCAGAAGTTCACTCCGAAGTTCAGCGTCAGACATCCGTTGTGCGACGTGTCGAACTCATCGTGACAGATATTCGCCAAACCCACGTCATAGGTCAGGTCGGCATAAAACATGTCGTAGGCAACGCCACAGCCCAAACGCAGTCCACCGTCGAAGCGCTTGAAGCGGTCGCTCGAGAACGACGGGTCTGCTTCTCTCTCGCGATAGTTCTTTATCTTTCCGCCCACACCACATGCCAGGTATCCGCCGGCAAAAGGCTGGATGGAGAAGTGGTCGTCGATAGGGTAGGCATATTTCACAGTCAGCGGCACCTCCAGATAGTTCAGGTCGTAGGTCATCTTCTTGCCGTCGTCGAGCTTCTTCTTGCCGCCCTTCTCGGTATAGTATAGTCCCGTCTCGAAAAACACCGGAGCACGGTCAGACAACGCTATGCCCACCACGGCACCCACGTTGAGGCCCGTCTGCGCGTTGCCGCCATCAAGAGTCTTGTCGTCGGAGCTCACGGTAGAAAACGACGGTCCGATGCGCAGTCCGTAGTAGTTCTCGCCGCTCTGATATAGTCCCGTGCCCGGTCGGCGGGAGTAGTCCAGATGTCCAGTTCGCTGGTTGTAATATCTGCTGTTCTTATAAGCCTGAGCCTGAGCCGTGCAGCCAATAGTCATTATCGCCAGAGCTGCCAATATAAACTTCTTCATAATAGTTGTCCTTTCTTAATACGTTCTACAATAATTTTTTCTTTCCGTTGGCAAAAGTATAGTTTTCCCTCCAACTCCACTGAGGGGATATCCCTAAAATAGAATGGGGAAAACCATATTGCAGCCGAAGGATGGTTCCTTGCATTATTGTTTTCCAATAATCTCAAATCGGTCATTACATCTTGTAATACGTAACACGTATACTTTTTTCCGGAGGAAAGTGTCATAGTATCATTTTCGAGACTTTTTCCATACCTAATCTCTTGAAAGCCAGAATAATACTTCAATGATACTTTTCTTTCTTCTTTACAGAAAAGTGTCATAGAAGTGTCACAGAAGTATCATGGAAGTCTGAAAAAATATAGTAATAACCCGTTGGCGGAATTAATTAAAGTTGGTCGACATGAGCAAAAGTTGCCCATATCGCTGATTCT